>NZ_JBJDRK010000028.1:0-59754 GCF_044987405.1 Microbacterium sp. ZW T2_14
TCGTTCATCACGGGTTGCAACCGCCGGCCACGTTCCGCGCATTCCGCCGGCGCGCATTTTGGCGAGTCGCCAATTCCGTCGGTCCAGCACGCGCTTTGTGGCGAGTCGCCAAAATGCGCGGGGACTCACGTTCGGCGCCTCGGCCGGGGCGCATTTCGGCGAGTCGCCAGAATCCGTCGGTCCAGCACGCGCTTTGTGGCGAGTCGCCAAAATGCGCGGGGCGCGCGGCCGACCGCGCGGGGTCAGGGGAGGCGGTTGCCCTTCGCCAGGTTCTCGCGGAGCTCGGCCGCGGTCTGGCGTGCTGTGTACGCGGGCCGGTCGCGCTCGAGACGCCACGACTCGCTCAGCGGCCCGGCGCTGACGGTGTCGAACCCGAGGGCGTCGTAGATGCCGGTGACGAGCTCGACGGCGTCCTCATGGTCGCTCGCGGTGCCGAGCGCGCGCCGGTTCGGGTCGCCGGCCGGAAGCCCGGTGGTGTTGATCTCCGAGGCGAGAATCTGGTTGAACGCCTTCACCACCTTGGAGGCCGGCAGATGTGCCTGCACGAGCCCGGAGGTGGTGGCCTCGCCGCGGTCGAGCGCGTCGACATGCCCGTCGCGCTCGAAGTAGTAGTTGACGGTGTCGAGCACGGTCTTTCCGGCGAGGGGCTCGACGGGAACGTCCTTCAGAGCCTTCAGCGGCACGGTCACCACGGCGATGTCGCCGGCGGCTGCCGCGTCGACGGCCGTCGCGGCGGAGACCTTCGGTCCGAGCTCGGCCACCAGGTCAGCCAGGCTCTCGGGTCCGCGTGAGTTGGCGATCACGACGTCGTAGCCGAGTCCTGAGAAGGCGCGCGCAAGCGCGCTGCCGATGTGTCCTGCACCGATGATTCCGATCGTTGTCATGACGGTCGGCAACCGGGCGACCGCCCGGCGCATTCCTCACCCCGACACAGAAGGAGATCTTGACCTCGGCGCCGATCAGGCGCGGGCCGCGCGTTTGACGTGCTCGTACGCGGCGAGCGCGGCCTTCCGCGTCTCTCCGAGATCGACGACGGGTTCCGGGGAGTGCTCTCCGAGATGCTCCGGCGCCCACTCGCCCACGTAATGCCCGTCGGGGTCGAACTTCTTCGCCTGCAGCTGCGGGTTGAAGATGCGGAAGTACGGCGCCGCGTCGGCGCCCGACCCTGCGACCCACTGCCAGTTGAACGGGTTGTTGGCGCCGTCGGCATCGACCAGCGTGTCCCAGAACCACTCCTCGCCGCGCCGCCAGTCGATCAGCAGGTTCTTGACGAGGAAGGATGCCGCCACCATCCGCACGCGGTTGTGCATGTAGCCGGTGTGCCAGAGCTCCTTCATGCCCGCGTCGACGAGCGCGAATCCGGTGCGGCCGCGCCGCCAGGCCTCGAGGTGGGTGGGCTTCAGCCGGGGCCAGGGGAAAGCGTCGAACTCGGGTCGCAGATTGCGGCTCGCGAGATCGGGGTGGTGGAAGAGGACGTGCCACGCGAACTCCCGCCAGCCGAGTTCCGAGAGGAACCTGCCCCCGGCACCGGCCTCGACGGTCTCGTGCCAGACGGTGTGCGGACTGAGCTCTCCCCATCGCAGGCGGGGTGACAGCAGCGAGGTCGCGCCTGCCCCGGGCTCGTCGCGGGCCCGGTCGTAGTTCGCGAGGTCGTCGTGCAGGAACTCGCGCAGTCGCCGGCGCGCGGCCGGCTCGCCCGGCTCCCATGTTTCGCGCAGTCCGCCGGCCCAGTCCGGCCGGGTGGGGAGCAGCCCCCAATCATCGAGCGACTCGGATGCCGGAGCCCGGCGCGGCCCGTCGACCTCCCGCGGCTCGGCCAGAGGCGCGCGCGGCGCGGGGAGCGCAAGACATGCGCGCCAGAAGGGCGTGAACACCGAGAACGGAGTGCCGGCGCCGGTCCGCACCGTCCACGGCTCGAACAGCAGCGAGGCCGCGAACGACGTCACCCCGACGCCGTCGGCGCGCAGCGCCGCCTTGAGGCCCGCGTCGACGTCACGCTCGGGCCCGCCGTAGCGCCGGTTCCAGAAGACGGCGCCGGCTGCGGCATCCGTCACCGTCTCGCTCACGACGCGATCGGCCGGACCGCGCCGCAGCACCAGGGCGCCGCCGCGCTCGCGCAGCCGCTCGCCGAGCGATGCGAGCGAGTGGTGCAGCCACCAGCGCGCCGCCCCGCCGAGCGGGCGGATGCCGGGGCTCTCGTCGTCGAGCACGTAAAGCCCGATCACGGGCTCGCCGCGGTCGACGGCCGCTCGCAGCGCCGGGTTGTCAGCCAGGCGCAGGTCGTCGCGGAACCACACGATAGAGGGGCGAGACACGGCACCATCCTCTCCCCGGGGCTGCGGCCGCGTCAGGCATTGACAACGGGCCCGGTGTGCACTCGGGCGAGCGCTGCAGTTTCCTGCGACCGCTGCGCGGCGCGGCGCAGCGCTCGCAGGAAACTGCAGCAGTCGCGACATGGGATGTCGCGACCTTCGCTTGCGCATACTTGCGTGATCATGCAAGTTCTTGCGTACACTGAGCGCATGTCGAAGCGTCTCGCCGAGGTGGCGCGCAAGGTCGGGGTCAGTGAGGCCACCGTGAGCCGCGTGCTCAACGACAAGCCCGGGGTGTCGGACGCCACGCGCCAGGCGGTGCTGACCGCCCTCGACGTGCTCGGGTACGAGCGGCCCACCAAGCTCCGCGGCGAGCGGGCGCGTCTGGTCGGACTCGTGCTGCCCGAGCTGCAGAACCCGATCTTCCCGGCGCTCGCCGAGATCATCGGCGGCGGCCTGACGCAGAACGGCTACACGCCCCTGCTCTGCACGCAGAACGCCGGCGGCATCACCGAGTCCGACTACATCGATCTCCTGCTGCAGCAGCAGGTGTCGGGCGTCATCTTCCTCGGTGGCAATTACAGCCAGGCGGATGCCGCGCACGAGCACTACGAGCGGCTCCGGCAGGTGCACCTGCCCACTGTGCTGGTGAACGCCCGCATCGACGCCCTCGACTTCGCCACAGTGTCCACGGACGACGGTGCGGCCGCGGAGCAGGCGATCCAGCACCTGCACCAGCTCGGTCACCGCCGCATCGGGATGCTCCTCGGACCGCTCGACCACATCCCCTCGCAGCGCAAGCTCGCCGCCGCCCGCCCGCTGCTGGAGCGCCTGGGCGCACCCCTCGACGACGCCCTTGTGGTGCGCGGCCTGTACTCCCTGGAATCCGGCCAGGCCGGGGCATCCCGCCTCTTCGCCGCCGGTGCCACCGCCGTCGTGTGCGCAAGCGATCCGCTTGCGCTCGGCGCCGTGCGCGCGGCGCGACGGCACGGCCTGCGGGTGCCCGACGACGTCAGCGTCGTGGGCTTCGACGACTCGTTCCTCATGAGCTGCACCGAGCCGCCGCTGACCACCGTGCGCCAGCCCATCGAGTCGATGGGACGCACGGTGATCGACCTGCTGCTCTCGCAGATCGCGGGGACGACCGAGCCGGGCGACGAGCTGCTCTTCGAGCCCGAGCTCGTCCTGCGGGCCTCCACCGGTCCCGCCGCAGGCTGAGGGACGGGGTCGGGGCCGCGCTTCGTCTCGCTCGTTCCTCGCTCGCTCAGCGGCCGGGGGTCGAGGTCGGGGCGCTTCGTCTCGCTCGTTCCTCGCTCGCTCAGCGACCGGGTCCGAGGTGGGGGAGCTTCGTCTCGCTCGTTCCTCGCTCGCTCAGCGACCGGGGGTCGAGGGCGCGGGCTTCGTCTCGCTCGTTCCTCGCTCGCTCAGCGACCGGGAGTGCGGCCCGCACCCGGCGCAGAACTCCCTTCTTCCCTCCCATCCCACTCGGCGTCTTGCGCCGCGCCCCGCACCGGCGCATGCCAGCGGAGCGGGACGATCCGGAGAGCGCGGGCTCGGGAATGGCGTGATCCCGCGTGGCGGGACTGGTCGCCTGATGCACAATCGTGATCTTGCATGTTTCTGTCAAAGACTTGCAGAACGAGCAGCCCCGCAATACATTCGTCGCATCGAGTCCTTCCCCTTCATCGACGACGAGGAGTCACGTGGACACCGAGGTCCTCACCCGCGCGGAGCGAGTCGTTCCCACGAGCGACAACCCGCTGTGGTGGCGGTCCGCCGTCATCTACCAGGTCTACGTCCGCAGCTTCGCGGACGGGAACGGCGACGGCACGGGCGACCTCGCCGGCGTGCGGGCCCGCCTCGGCTACCTCAAGGATCTCGGTGTCGACGCCCTCTGGTTCAACCCGTGGTACCCGAGTCCGCTGGCCGACGGCGGCTACGACGTGCAGGACTACCGCGACATCGACCCCCGGTTCGGCACGCTCGAGGAGGCGGAGCTGCTGATCCGGGAGGCGCTGGCCCTCGGCATCCGCACCATCATCGACGTCGTGCCGAACCACATCTCGGATCAGCACCCGTGGTTCCAGGCGGCGCTCGCCGCGGGACCGGGCAGTCCGGAGCGCGAGCGCTTCTGGTTCCACCCGGGCAAGGGCGAGAACGGCGACGGGATCCCGACGCACTGGGTGTCGAGCTTCCAGGGCGAGACCTGGACCCGCACGACGAACCCCGACGGTACGCCGGGGGAGTGGTACCTCCACATGTTCACGCCGGAGCAGCCCGACCTCAATTGGAATCACCCCGACGTACGTCGGGAGCATGAAGAGATCCTGCGGTTCTGGTTCGACCGGGGCGTCGCCGGCGTGCGGATCGACTCGGCCGCGCTGCTGATCAAGGACCCCGAGCTGCCCGAGGTCGGCGAGAAGCAGGGGCCGGGACAGCACCCGACCGAGGACCGCGACGAGCTGCACGACGTGTACCGGTCCTGGCGCGAGATCGCCGACTCGTACCCGGGCACGCGCGTGCTCGTCGGCGAGATCTGGGTGCCCGACATCGTGCGCTTCACCAACTACCTGCGCCCCGACGAGATGCACACCGCGTTCAACTTCGACTTCCTCGCGCGGCCCTGGGGCGCGGCATCCTTCCGCGAGTCCATCACGGCGACGCTCGAGGCGCACGCACCCGTGGGCGCACCGAGCACCTGGGTGCTGAGCAACCACGACGTCACGCGTCCGGTCACCCGGTACGGGCGTGAGGACACCGGGTTCGCCTTCCTCAAGAAGCGTTTCGGCGTGCCCACCGACCCCGAGCTGGGCCTGCGCCGGGCGCGCGCGGCGGCGCTGCTGGTCGCGGCGCTCCCCGGCAGCCTCTACATCTACCAGGGCGATGAGCTGGGTCTGCCGGAGGTCGAGGACCTCCCGCGCGAGCTCATCGA
Organism: Microbacterium sp. ZW T2_14; assembly: GCF_044987405.1. Taxonomy (NCBI): domain Bacteria; kingdom Bacillati; phylum Actinomycetota; class Actinomycetes; order Micrococcales; family Microbacteriaceae; genus Microbacterium; species Microbacterium sp. ZW T2_14. Next base: position 5,245 of record NZ_JBJDRK010000028.1, read on the forward strand.
GGACCCGATGCACTTCCGTTCGGGCGGAACCGATCCGGGACGGGACGGATGCCGCGTCCCGCTGCCGTGGACCGGTGACCGCGCGCCGTTCGGCTTCAGTCCTGACACCGTCTCCACCTGGCTGCCGCAGCCGGAGGGCTGGAGCGCTCTGACCGTCGCCGCGCAGGAGGCCGACCCGGCGTCGACGCTGAACCTGTACCGCGACCTGCTGCGGCTGCGACGCGAGCTCGACGAGCTCGGCGACGGTCCCCTCCAGTGGTGGGAGGACGCCGTGCCCACGGCCGCAGGCGGAATCGACGTTGCTCGCGGCCACGCCGACGTGCTCGCCTTCCGCCGAGGCGACCGCTTCGCGTGCGTCGTCAACACGGGCTCCGACCCGGTCGCGCTGCCCCCCGGCGCGGCCGTCCTCCTCGCGAGCAGTCCGCTTGAAGCCGGACTGCTGCCGGGCAACGCCGCCGCCTGGCTGCGTCTCGAGCCCGCGGCGGGGCCCACGCGCCCGGATGCTCCGCGAAGCGCGCCGGCGCTGCGTCTCGAACCCGCCGCAACCGTCTCCGATCCCCCACGCAACACCACCACCCACACGGAGCAGTCCGCGCCGAGAGGCTGACGCGGAACTCCCCCCAGAAAGGAAAGACGATGAAGTCACCAGCAAGGGTCCTGCTCGCCGGTGTCGCCACTCTGGCGACCGTCGGCGCCCTCGTCGGCTGCTCGGCAGCCGGTGGCGGCAGCGACGACAGCAGCGGAAAGACCGAACTCCGCGTCGCGACGTTCCCACCGGGCGCCGACGAGGCCGCCTACGAGGCGTTCGCCGAGCAGGAGAAGCAGTTCGAAGACAAGCACCCCGACATCGACATCATCGGTGTCGAGTACGAGTGGGAAGGACCCACGTTCGCCGTGCAGCTCGCAGGCGGCAGCCTTCCCGACGTGTTCACCGTGCCGTTCACCGACGCCAAGACACTGCTCGAGAACGACCAGCTGATGGACGTCACGGAGGAGATGGAGGACCTGGGCTACACCGACAGCTTCAACCCGATCATCCTCGACGCGGTCACGGGCGACGACGGCCACTACTACGGCTTCCCGCGGCAGGCCTACGCCAACGCGCTGTCGTACAACCGTCAGCTGTTCGAGGAGGCGGGGCTCGACCCCGACAGCCCGCCGACCACGTGGGACGAGGTGCGCGAGTACGCCCAGCAGATCACCGACGCGACGGGCAAGGCCGGCTATTCGCAGATGGCGGCCAACAACACGGGCGGCTGGCAGCTGACCGTCGGCACCGCCGCGCGCGGCGGCCGCACGCAGATCGACAACGGCGACGGCACGGCCGAGTCCACGATCGACAACGACGCCACCAAGGAGGTGCTGCAGTTCCTCCACGACCTGAAGTGGGAGGACGGCTCGTTCGGGTCGAAGGTGGACCTGGACTGGGGCACGATCAACCAGGAGTTCGCGGCCGGCAACGTGGGCATGTACACCACAGGCTCGGACATCTACACCGCGCTCGTGCGCGACTTCGGCCTCGACCCGGACGTGTACGGGATCACCGTGCTCCCGCTCGAGGGAGAGGACGCCGGTCCGCTGGGCGGCGGCGACATCGCCGTCATGAGCCCGACGATCGACGACGAGACCAAGGCCGCCGGCGTCGAGTGGATCGACTGGTATTACATGCAGAAGCTGCTGAACGAGGACGCCGCCGTCGCCGACGCGAAGGCGCTGAGCGAGTCCGACCAGGCGGTCGGCACGCCGCTGCTGCCCGTGCTGAGCCGGGAGCTGTACGACGAGTCGCTGACGTGGATCGAGCCCTACATCAACGTCCCGCGCGAGCAGATGACGCCGTTCACCGACAACATCTGGGACCAGACGCCGGTGGGTGAGGCGAAGGTCAAGACGCAGGAGGTCTACGCTCTCCTCGACGAGGTCGTCCAGACGGTCCTCACGGACGAGAACGCCGACATCGACGCCCTCCTCGCGCAGGCTCAGACCGACGCCCAGGCGCTGCTCGACGAGTAGCAGACGAGCGGATGCCGCGGCCCGGTCTCGCCGCCGGGCCGCGGCATCCGTCTCACCGCGTTTCGCCTCGTTCGTTCCTCGCTCGCTCAACGATCGGAAGTCTCGCTCGTTCGTCGGAAGTCTCGGTCGTTGAGCGAGCGAAGCGAGACGAAACGCGTCGGACGTCCGCACAACCTTCACAGCAAAGGCCAATGATGACCGCGACCCTCCCCGAGCGCCCGGCCGCCGCGGCGGCGCCCCCACCCGCCGCGCTGCCGGCCCGGCGCAGGACGAGACGCACCCCGCTCACCTGGTACCGCGGGGGCGGGCTGGCGAACCTGCTCTTCGTGCTGCCGATGGTGTTCGTGTTCTTCTTCTTCTCGTGGTCGCCGATCGTGCAGTCGGTGCTGATGAGCCTGCAGAAGACGAACCTCATCGTCTCGGAGTGGGTCGGGCTCGACAACTACGTCGCGGTGATCACCGACCCGGAGCTCGGGCGGGCGGTCATCAACACCGTCTACTTCGCGGTGCTGGCGCTGCTGTTCGGCTTCCCGCTGCCGCTGTTCATGGCGGTGCTGATGAGCGAGGTGCGCCGGGGGAAGGGGTTGTACTCGGCGCTCGCCTATCTGCCGGTGGTCATCCCGCCGGTGGTCGCGGTGCTGCTCTGGAAGTTCTTCTACAGCGCCGATCCGTCGGGCGTCTTCAACACGGTGCTCGGGTGGTTCGGCATCCCGCCGCAGCCGTGGCTCTCGTCGGCGGTGCAGGCGATGCCCTCGCTCGTCCTGGAGGCGACCTGGGCGGCCGCCGGCGGCTCGATCATCATCTACCTCGCCGCGCTGCTGTCGGTGCCGCCGGAACTGTACGACGCGGCCGAGGTCGACGGCGCCGCCATCTGGCGCAAGGTCTGGCATGTCACGCTGCCGCAGCTGCGCGGCATCCTCTTCATCATGCTGATCCTGCAGGTCATCGCGACCGCGCAGGTATTCCTCGAGCCGTTCCTCTTCACCGGCGGCGGTCCCGCGGGAGCGACCAAGACGATCCTGCTGTACATCTACGACAAGGCGTTCCGGAACAGCCTCGGCGGCGACTACGGCGAGGCCACCGCGGTGTCGGTGCTGCTGGCGGTCGTGCTCGCGATCCTGTCCTGGCTGTACTTCAAACTCACGAACCGCTGGAGCACCCGATGAGCGCCCCGATGTCCACCTCGCCGCTGCGCGAGGGCATGCGCGGCTTTCTGTCACGCCGCAACCGGTTCGGGCGGCGCAAGCGGGAGTCGATCGACGATCTCGCCGAGCGAACGATCGTGTCGGCATCGGAACGTCGTCGGCCCGGCACGCGATTCGGGATGGCGGTGACCCACGCCTTCCTGTTCGTCACGCTCGTGATCGCGGGCCTCGGCCCCATCCTGTGGCTCGCGAAGTCCGCCGTCACCCCCACGCAGGACACCCTGCAGCAGCCCTTCGCGCTGTGGCCCAACGGCATCGACTGGCAGAACCTGTCGACCGCGTGGAACGACATCCACATCGACCAGTACTTCTTCAACACCATCGTCATCGCGGCCGGGGCGTGGTTCGCACAGCTGTTCATCGCGACCACCGCCGGCTACGCGCTGTCGGTGCTGCGGCCGAGGTACGCGCCGGTGCTCAACGCGCTGGTGCTGGCGACGCTGTTCATCCCCGGCATCGTGCTGCTCGTACCGCTGTATCTGACCATCGTGCGGCCGCCGTTCCTCGGTGAGGACGCGAGCCTGCTGAACAACTACCTCGCGGTGTGGCTGCCGATGGCGGCGAACGCCTTCAACATCCTGCTCGTCAAGCGGTTCTTCGACAATCTGCCCAGCGAGGTGTTCGAAGCGGCGAAGACCGACGGAGCCGGACCCTTCCGGCTGTTCTGGTCGATCGTGCTGCCGATGTCGAAGCCGATCCTCGGGGTGGTGTCGGTGTTCGCGATCATCGCGGCCTGGAAGGACTACCTCTGGCCGATGCTGGTGCTTCCCGATCCGGCCGTGCAGCCGCTGTCGGTGCGGCTGCCGGCGGTGCAGTCGCAGACCGAGCTGGACGTGTTCCTCGCGGCGCTCGCCATCGCGACGCTCATCCCGATCGCGATGTTCCTGCTGTTCCAGTCCGTGTTCCTGCGGTCGGCCGGTCTGGGCGGAGCCGTGAAGGGCTGACGGATGCCGCGGTCCGGCTCGGCGCGGCCCGGCCCCGTTCCCGTCGGCGACGCCGGGGCCGGCCCTGCCGCGCGGGCGCCGCGCGCGACCGCTGCACTTTCCTGCGACCGCGGCGTCGTGCGACAGCGCGGTCGCAGGAAACTGCAGCGCTCGACGCCGCGGGCTCTGCTCAGAGGCCGTCGGTGGTGTGGCCCTTGGGCACCACCACGAGGAGTGCGGCCGGGGCGACGCGGGTCTTGACCGAGAGGGCCTCGCCGAACTCGTCGCCGTCGAGCTGCACGGGCTGGGCGTCGTGCGTCGCGAGCTCGATGCCGGCACCGCGGGAGTAGACCACCGCGTTGTCCTTGGTGCGCAGCGACAGCACGCGGCGGCCGGTGCGGAAGCGGCGCAGGAAGCTGTTGTCCCACGCCACCCGGCGCCAGACGAACAGCCAGCCGAACGGCCCCTTGGGCTGGAAGATGACGATGTCGAGCGCGCCGTCGGCGATCGAGGCCTCGGGGATGAGGTCGAGGCCGGCCGGCAGCTTGCCGCAGTTCGCGAACAGCACGCTCTGCACGCGTGACGAGTGCAGGCGGTGCCCGGGCAGCTCGTAGACGACGCGGAACGGCTTGGCGCTGGGAAGCGCCCGTGCCGCACCGTCGACGTAGGCAACCCATCCGACCGTCTTCTTCAGCTGCGGGTTGGTGTTGGCGATCATCGCCGCATCCAGTCCGATACCGCCCATGACGACGAACGCGTGCTCCGCGGTGGTGCCGTCGGGTCGCGCGAGCTCGGTCCAGCCGACGTCCATGGCGAGGGTCTCGCCGTCGAAGACGGCACGCACCATGGCGTCCGGCTCGGTCAGCGGCAGCCGCAGGTTGCGGGCGAGGAGGTTGCCCGTGCCGCTGGGAACGATGGCGAGCGGCACACCGCTGCCGCTCATCGCCTCCGACACCGCGCGCACGGTGCCGTCGCCGCCGGCCACGAGGACGGTGTCGACGCCCTCTTCGAGTGCCTGACGCGTCACGTCGTCGCCGAGGTCGTCGACCGTGGTCTCGTAGAAGAGCGGCTCCGCCCATCCGGCATCCGCCGAGAGGCGGGTGACGGTGGCGCGCAGGGCGTCGGCGTCCACCTTGATCGGGTTGTAGACGAGGGCGGCCTTGGGTGAGGGGCGCTCGCCCGCCGTCTGCAGGGGGCGTGTCCGTCCGGCCGGGTCGACCCGGCGCGCGTGACCGGACTCGCCGTCCGCCGTGTCGGGCTCGATGTCGTCCGGCTCCCGGATCACCTCATCGGGCTCGGCCGCCTCGGCCGGGTCGGGTGCCCCAGGCGCGGACGGTCCGGACGGCGTGGCCGTCTCGGCGGCAGGGGCCGTCTCCTCGATCTCCACCTCGGCGAGGTCGAGCTCGGCCGTGCTGGGGCCGTCGGCGTAGATCGCGTCGGCGGGATGCGGGATGAGGTCGTCCTCGCCTCGTGAGTCCTCGGGTCGTGCGTCGTCGCTCGATCCAGATGCCGCCATGTGCTCCAGAGTAGGACCCGAAACGCCGGTGGGGTGCATCCGGGGCGAACGGGTATGCATGGGTGTCCGGCGCTGACGCCCGGGGATCCGTCTCATCTGGCCTCGGGGAGGCGCCGACTAAGCTTGCAGGGTGATCGATCCCGTGCTGCTTCGCGACAATCCCGAGCTGGTCAAGCGCTCGCAGGTGGCGCGCGGCGAGTCGCCCGACACCGTCGACGTCGCCGTCGAGGCGGATCGGGCCCGACGTGCCGCCATCACGACCTTCGAAGAGCTCCGCGCGGCGCAGAACGCGCACGGCAAGCGGGTCGCGCAGGCGCCGAAGGAAGAGAAGGCCGCGCTCGTCGCCGAGGCGAAGCAGCTGAGCGAGCAGGTCAAGCAGGCCCAGCACGCGGTGACCGCGGCCGAGGAGGCATCCGCCGACGCTTTCGCCGCCCTCGAGAACATCGTCATCGAGGGTGTGCCGGCCGGCGGGGAGGACGACTTCATCACCCTCCGCACCCACGGCGAGGTCCCCGCGTTCAGCTTCGAACCGCGCGACCACCTCGAGATCGGTGAGCGGCTGGGAGCGATCGACATGGAGCGCGGCACCAAGGTGTCGGGCAGCCGGTTCTACTTCCTCACGGGCATCGGCGCGCGCCTCGAGATCGCGCTCATGAACCTGGGCCTCGATCGCGCCCTGCAGGCGGGCTTCACGCCGATCATCCCGCCGACGCTGGTGCGCCCCGAGGTCATGCGCGGCACCGGGTTCCTCGGCAAGCACGCCGCCGAGGTCTACCACCTCGACGACGAGGACCTCTACCTCGTCGGCACCAGCGAGGTGCCGCTCGCCGGGTACCACATGGATGAGATCCTCGATCTCTCGCGCGGACCGAAGCGCTACGCCGGATGGTCGACGTGCTATCGCAGCGAGGCCGGGTCGTACGGCAAGGACACCCGCGGCATCATCCGCGTCCACCAGTTCAACAAGCTCGAGATGTTCGTCTACACGACCCCCGAAGAGGCGGAGGCCGAGCATGTGCGCCTCGTCGAGCTGCAGGAGCGGATGCTGCAGGACCTGGGCCTCTCGTACCGTGTGATCGACGTCGCGGCGGGGGATCTCGGATCGAGCGCCGCCCGCAAGTACGACGTCGAGGCGTGGGTGCCGACGCAGAACGCCTACCGCGAGCTCACCTCGACGTCGAACTGCACCACCTACCAGGCCCGTCGGCTCGACATCCGCTACCGGCCCGAGGGCGGCAAGACTCAGCCGGTCGCGACGCTCAACGGCACGCTGGCGACCACCCGCTGGATCGTGGCGCTGCTCGAGACGCATCAGCGCGAGGACGGCTCGGTCACGGTGCCGGAGGTGCTGCGACCGTTCCTCGGCGGACTCGAGGTCATGGAGCCAATCGCGTGACCGACGCCCACCTGCCTGCGACCGGGTCGATCAAGGTCGTCGCGCCGAAGAAGGCGGCGAAGCTCGTCGAGCGGGTGGCACGCGACACCGAGAACCCCGCGGTCGCGACCGAGCAGCTGCTGATCGCCCTCGACATCGACGGCACGGTGCTGCTCGAGGACGAGTCGCTGAGCCCGGGAGTGGTCGACGCCGTCGAGCACGCCCACCGCGCCGGCCACGAGGTGATGGTCGCGACCGGCCGCAGCTGGGAGGGCACGCGCGGCATCGTCCGCGTGCTGGGCATCGCGCCGGAGTTCGTGGTGTGCTCCAACGGTGCGGTCGTCCTCAAGCGGTTGGAGGCAGACGAGCTGCAGTACGAGCGCTGGCACGTCGAGACGTTCGATCCGAGCGCCGTGCTCGAGCAGCTGCGCGAGCACCTGCCCGACGCCCGCTACCTCGTCGAGCTGCCCGACGGCCGGCGGCTCTACACGGAGTACCTCGAGGACTGGAATCTGACCAACGCGCGCCGGGTGCCGTTCGAAGAGCTGGGCGCGCAGGCCGTGTGCCGCATCGTCGTCGTCTCGCCCGACAAGCGCGAGCAGGACTTCGTCGACCTGGTAGCCCGCATCGGACTGAACCACGTCACCTACGCCGTCGGCTGGACCGCGTGGCTGGACATCGCGCCGCAGGGCGTCGACAAGAGCACCGGCCTCGAGCTGGTGCGCACCGCGCTCGGCATCGACCCGGCTCACGTTCTCGTGATGGGCGACGGCCGCAACGACGTCGGCATGTTCCGCTGGGCGCTCGACAACGGCGGCCGCGCGGTCGCGATGGCGCAGGGTCCGCAGGAGGTGCGGGATGCCGCGGGCGAGACCACCTCGTCGGTGCGCGAGGGCGGCGTCGCCGCGGTGCTCCGCGCGCTCTGACGTTTCGACCCGCTTCGCTCGCTCAACGCCCGATGCTCCGGGCTCCGGTCGCAGAGCTGACCCCCGGTCGCCGAGCCTCACCCACCGGTCGCTGAGCCTCACCCACCGGTCGCTGAGCTTGTCGAAGCGCCGTCGAAGAGCTCAGGGAAAACGGCATCCGTCGCGTCCTTCAGATGATTGCCAGGCGCCCTTGGAACAATGAGGCGACAGTGCTGTCGGCTAGACTCGACGCCTGTTCGACGGATGCCTCCCCTCGGGGTGGCATCGGTCGGGAGGGTTGTCCGAGCGGCCGATGGACCTGGTCTTGAAAACCAGTGGGCAGCAATGTCCCGTGGGTTCGAATCCCACACCCTCCGCAGACGATGTGACGGGGGCGAACCGTGAGAACGCAGCATCCCTGAGAGGAACCGAGTGAGCTCGACGCACAAGCCCACGAGGCGTGGCCGCCGCACGGTGGCCCGCCACGGTGAGCTGTCGTCTCCGAGTCCGTTCGCGTTCATCCTCAAGATCGTCGGAATCGTCGCCGCCGTGGTGCTCGTCTCGGGTGTCGGCGTTGCGGCGTATGCCGCCACCGACGTCGTCGCGAGCTTCGCCGACGGTGCCGTCGAGCTCGAGGGCCAGGATGCGGTTCCGCCCGACATCGGTGCGATCGAGGGCGGCGTCGACATCCTCCTCGTCGGCACCGACGAGTGCGAGGAGGAGTACGCCTACCTGTTCGGCGCGCGGTGCACGGGGGCGGATGCCGGCGGTCAGCTCAACGACGTCAACATGCTCGTTCACATCTCCGACAACCCCCGCCGTGTGACGGTGGTGTCGTTCCCTCGCGACCTGATGATCCCGATCCCGTCCTGCACGCGCGAGGACGGCTCGACCACGTCCGCGACGTCGAAGACGCAGATCAACGAGGCGTGGGGTTACGGCGGCCTGTCGTGCGTCGCCAAGACGGTCAGCGACCTCAGCGGTCAGAACATCCCCTTCGCGGCCAAGGTGAGCTTCGGCAACGTCATCAACATCACCGATGCGATCGGCGGCGTCGACGTGTGCATCGGCAACGGCGGGATCAAGGACAAGTACACCGGCATCAACTGGGGGCCCGGCCAGCGCACGATCCAGGGCGTCGAGGCGCTGCAGTTCCTCCGCACCCGGCACGGGCTCGAAAACGGCAGCGACCTGGCCCGTATCTCGAACCAGCAGCAGTACATGTCGAGTCTCGCCCGCAAGCTCGTGAGCAGCGAGGTGCTGTCGGATCCCGCCACGCTCTACAAGCTCGCCACCACCGCTGTCGACAACATCACGCCGAGCGAGTCGCTCGTCAACCCGATGACGCTCGTGCAGATCGCGCTCGCGATCAAGAACGTGCCGTTCGAAGACATCAACTTCGTCCAGTTCCCGGTGAACGAGGACCCCGCCGACCCGAACCGTGTCGTCCCCAACGAGCGCCTGGCGGCGGAGCTCTGGGCCGCGCTGGCAGCCAACGAGCCGATCGAGCTGACGAACGACCAGAACAACACCGGAGGCGTCGTCACCGTCGACCCGCAGCCGACGGACCCTCCCGTCGAGACCGCTCCGACGCCTGACGCCACCGGCACCCCCGCACCGACGGAGACCGCTGTGCCCCTGGATGACATCCCCGGTCAGTCCGCTGCCGACCAGACCTGCTCGGCCGGCAACGTCAGGGCCACCGACTGATGGCGGCTCCGAAGCGGTCCTCGTCAGGGGGCCGGACGCCCGTCGCGCGTCACGGCGTGCTGAAGTCGCGGCATCCGTTCGCCACGATCTTCGCCATGCTGGGTGTCGTGCTCGCCGTCTTCGGGGTGAGCGCGGCCGGCATCGCGGCCTACAACCTGTGGGACGCCACGCAGACGGTCACCGCCAACGCGGTCGTGCTCGACGAGGAGAAGCCGCTGCCCCCGTCGCTCGGGGCGATCGAGGGTGGCGTGAACATCCTGCTCGTGGGCACCGACTCGTGCGAGGGCGAGAACGCCAAGCTCTCGGGCGCCTGCATGAACGGCGACACCGAGGGCGAGCGCAACGACGTCACCATGCTCGTGCACATCTCGGACGAGCCGCGGCGCGTGACGGTCGTGTCGTTCCCGCGCGACATGCTCGTGCCGATCCCTGCGTGCGACAAGAGCGACGGCAGCGGCAAGAAGACCTCCGCGATGTCGTCGCAGATGATCAACGCGTCGTACTGGTACGGCGGACTCGGCTGCACGGTAGACACCGTCGAAGCGGTGATCGACAACGAGCAGATCAAGATCGACTTCGCCGCAGCGATCCGCTGGACCGGTGTGGTCAACGTCTCCAACGCCATCGGCGGCATCGACGTGTGCGTCTCGGGGGATATCAACGACAACTACACCGGACTGCACCTCACCGCCGGCACCCACACGCTGCAGGGAGTGCAGGCCTTGCAGTTCCTCCGCATCCGGCACGGCATCGGGGACGGGTCCGACCTCGGTCGCATCTCGAACCAGCAGCAGTTCATGAGCTCCATGGTGCGCAAGCTCCAGTCCGACGCCGTGCTCGCGAACCCCGCGACGCTGTTCAACCTCGCGACCACTGTGATCAGCCAGGCGAAGGAGGGCCAGCTCGTGCTGAGCTCGGGCCTCACGAACCCGACGCTGATGGTGCAGATCGCCATGGCGGTGAAGGACGTGCCGTTCGAGGACATCGTCTTCGTGCAGTACCCGACCGTCTACGCCCCCGGGCTGAACGGGAACGCGTCCAGTCGAGTGCTCCCGGTGAAGGCAGCGGCCGAAGAGCTGTTCACCGCACTCGCCGCCAACCAGCCGCTGACCCTCACCGGCGAGGCCAGCGGAGGCCACGCGATCGAGGTGACCGGCGAGGTCGAGCAGCCCGCCGTGACACCGACCCCCGCCGCGACCGACACGGGTGCGACTCCTGCAGCCGGCGACGGGACGGATGCCGCAGCCGCCCCCGCCGACCAGGCCCGCGTCGAGTTGCCGTCGGCCATCACCGGCCAGACGGCGAAGGACACCACCTGCACCCGTCCGCAGAAGTGACTTCGGTTCGGTGCAGCCGCCCCGACCGGTTATGATTGCTGGGCGCGTCCGGTTCGCTTTCGAGTGCCGGATGCCTGGAGACGTCGCATAGTCAGGCCTAGTGCACCACCCTGCTAAGGTGGAGTCCTCGTAAGGGGACCGAGGGTTCAAATCCCTCCGTCTCCGCCACATGAAGTCCTGGTCAATGCAATATTTCTGCCGGGGCCATGCCATCTGCGGACTCGACCGAGTAGTCATTCGCCGATGCCGCTCACGCCACCTACCGTGGTCGGGCGCTCGCGATCGTCCGCGGTAGCGACGTCCCTGGCGACGTTCGGTCGACTCCGCTCGCCGGGGATCCGCTTCGCTGATCCTCACCTGCAGCGGCATCATGCGCGAGGGTGCGCCCGCCTGAGGCGACCAGGCTTCAACGAGCTCGGGACTCAGCGCGGGTCGATTCGCGGCGTGGTGGTCTTTCCATTCGTCGATCCTGTGAGGGTGAAGGCGGCCTCGATCACCCGAGTTGTCCGGCGCGCATGGCGGCGATGACGCCACCGTCGATCAGGAGGTCGGAACCGGTGATGAAGCCGCCCTCCGGTCCCAGCAGGTAAGCGGCGATGTCGCCGACCTCGACGGGGGTGCCCATCCGCCCGGCTGCCGAGGTCTCGATCATTGCGGCGTACCCTGCGGCGTTCGGGCCGGACATCTCGTCCTGCGCGAGCGGAGTGGAGATGATGCCGGGGCTGAGGCAGTTCACGCGTGCGCCGCGGGCACCCCAGGTGACGGCGGCAGCCTGCACGCGCAGCGCGTTGGCGCGTTGGCGCGTTTCGCCAGCGTGTACGCCGCGCCGGAGTTCCCCACCGCAGCGGGGTCGAGGGCGTCGAGCTGAAGGAGCTCGGCGGCCGGCGTATAGGCCAGGGCGTGTTCGATGTCTTTCGGATACCCGTCGCCCATGTGCCCGGCCATGCTGGCGATCACGACGCCGGACCCGCCGGCGGCGATCACGCGGCCGAACTCTTCCAGCACGTAGGCAGTGCCGGCGAGGTCGACCTCCAGCACCCGCAGGGTGGTGGCCTGCACGGGCGAGACGCCGGCGGCGATGATCACACGGGTGACCTCGCCCAGTCCCGCGGCGGTATCGGCCAGGGCGGCGACGGAGCCGTGATCGGCGATGTCGATCTGCTGGGTGGTGACGTCATATCCTTCACCGTGCAGCTGTGCGGCCACGGCGGCCATGGTGTCCTCGTTGAAGTCGGCGAGCAGCAGCTTCCGGCCGATCGCGGCGCGACGGCCGATGGCCACGCCGATGCTTCCGGTACCGATCAGAACAGCGATCTCGGTCATGGTGGGTCTTCCTTCTTGGACGCCGGCAGTCTGTCGGCGGGTGGGCCAGTGGTTGACGACGCGCGTATGGGTGGCGGAGGAGGTCGGGCGTCTGGGGAGCGAGAGCCAGTCAACCGGGTCGGCCCCATGCCAGGTAGTTGCTGGTGTTCCGTGTAACGCCAATACCTCCCACGCCGCCGATGTGCGCGCGTAGCGTGGGTTCGTGACCAACAGCAAGGACGTGCAGGAGTTCCTGAAATCGCGCCGTGCTCGGCTCACGCCCGAGATGGCCGGCGTGCCGACCTACGGCGGCATCCGCCGTGTCCCGGGGCTGCGGCGCGAAGAGCTCGCGATGATCTCCGGGATGAGCGTCGACTACTACAACCGCCTCGAGCGCGGCAATCTCTCCGGCGTCTCGGACAGCATCCTGGAGTCCCTCGCCCGTGCTTTGAAGCTCGACGACGCCGAGCGCACGTATCTCTTCGACCTGGCTCGTGCGGCGAACGCCTCCCCACCGCGCCAGCGTCGCCGGGTCACGCAGAAGGTGCGGCCCAGCATCCAGCACCTGCTCGACGGGATGACGGGGATTCCGGCGTTCGTGCAGAATGGGCGCCTCGACGTGCTCGCGATGAACGATCTGGCCCGTGCCTTGTACCACTCGGACGACGACCGGGACGAGCCGGTCAACTTCGCCCGCTTCGTGTTCCTCGACGAGAGCTCCGTCACTCAACTGACCGCGTGGGATGCGATGGCGGAGGACACCGTGGCGATCCTGCGACAGGAGGCCGCACGAGACCCGCACAACCGCGACCTGTCGGATCTGATCGGTGAGCTCTCGACGAAGAGCGAGAAGTTCCGCAAAATGTGGGCGCAACATAATGTGCGCTTCCACCGCACCGGCACCAAGTCCTTCCGCCATCCCGCCGTCGGCCAGTTCGAGCTCACCTTCCAGGCCATGCAGCTGCCCGGAGACGAGGGACTGACCCTCTTCGCGTACACCGCGGAACCGGGCAGCCGCGGCGCCGACGCCCTGAAGCTGCTCGCCACCTGGAGTGCCACAGAGCGGGCGAACCATGCCGACATCCGGAGCTCGGGTCGCAGCGCGAATTGAGAAGACGTGCCGCAGGGACCTGTGTCACGCCTCCGGAATGGTGAAGAACACGTACCGGTCGGCCAGTTCCGCCGACGAGCGCCCCGTGCTCGTGCCCGTGTCGAGGGCGCCGATCCTGCATCTGCGCCGGTCTGCCGTCGCACGTACGATCGAGGGATGACCGAACCCACCTTTGTCCTCGTGGCCAATGCCGGTGACGGCAGCATCAGTACGTTTCGTCTGTCGGACGGCGCACTCGAACGGCTCGCGGTGACGGAAGGGCTCGACGGATGCTCCTGCTTCGCGGTCGACACCTCGCGCGACCTCGTCTACGCCGGCGTCAAGGGCGAGCCCGCCGGGATTGTGACGCTGCAGCTCGATCGCGGCACCGGTCGTCTGGAGCAGCTCTCGCGGCAGGACCTTCCGGACGGCGGGATGAACTACCTCGCCCTCACCCGCGAAGGCACGGGTCTGCTCGGTGTTTCGTACGGCGGCGGCTACGGGATCTCTGCTCCGGTGGCGGACGGGGTCGTGGGGCAGCCGGTCTCGCGGATCGCGTTCCCCAACCTCCATTCGGTGCTGCCGAGTGCCGATGGCCGGTTCGCGTACTTCGTCTCGCTCGGCGCCGACCTCGTGGCGCAGTACGCCATCGACGACGGCTTGGGTCTTGCACCGCTCGATCCGGAGACCGTTGGCGCACCGGAGGGCAGTGGCCCGCGGCATCTCGTACTCAACGGGGCGCAGGACGCCGTGTACGTGCTCACCGAGTTCTCGGGCGAAGTGCTGCACTACGCGCGCGACGTGCGGACCGGCTTGCTCGAGCTGAAGGACGCCGCTCCGGCGTACGACCCGTCCAGAGGGCTCACCCATAGCCGGTTCGGCGCGGATCCGCGGGCCGAGCACCTGATCTGGGGCGCCGACCTGCACTTCGGCGCACAAGAGCGCTGGCTGTGGGCCACCGAGCGCACCGAGAGCACGCTGGCGGCGGCATCCGTCGCCGAGGACGGCTCGGTCTCGGCGCCTACGGAGTTCATCGTGACCGAGACGCAGCCGCGAGGCTTCGCGATCAGCCCGGACGGGGCCCATCTCGTCGCGGCGGGTGAGCAGTCGACCGACGTCGCGCTGTACGCGGTGGATGAGAATCGCCTCGAGCTGCTGCAGCGCGCCGAGACGGGGCACGGCGCGAACTGGGTGCGCTTCGCCTGAACCTCGGTGGCCCGATCGAGCGTGAGCCGCGATACCGCGGGCGCTGGTCGGAATCAGAGCAGTTGCATCGGGGCGAGGTAAGTCGGCTCCACGACGCGGGTGCGCGGCGAGATCCGCTTGATGTCTGCCGTGAGGGCCGCCATCCGGAGACGAGTCTTCTCATCGGTCTTCGGTGAAGTGCCGAGCGGGGATTCGAAGTCGTCCCAGTGCACGAGGATGATCGTTCGAGGATTGTCGAGCGCGCGGAGCAGTCGGCCCGCGTAGTCCGCGGTGAAACCGTTGCTCGGCACCGGCAGCGCTACGGTGTCGACCTCGAGTCCCTGCAGCTCCTGATCGTCGTAGTCGCTTCCACCGAGCAGGAGCACCCCCGGCCGGCCAACGGCTGGTCGGATGACGAACCCGATCGTGTCGCCTTCGAGCAGGTCTGCGATCGTCGCGGGCGGCGGGGGAACCTGCGTGCGCACACCAGGGAACGTCAGACCTCCGGCGCCGTTGCGACTGTGCAACGACCGGACCACTCGTACGACGGCATCGCCGATGTTGAGCTCCTCGCCACCCTTGACGACGGCGAGCTGGGCGGAGGGCAGTCCCATGGCGATTCCGAGCTGGTACCCCGTCAGCGTTGTGTAAACGGTCGACTTCCACCTCGCGGCGATGTGGGGAACGTCTGCGAAATGGTCCCAATGGGTATGTGTGACCAGGATGGCCGACACGCCGGGGCGCCCGTCCCCCGGCGAGCCGAGGGCCGAGGCGATCGCTGTGGGGTCGAGCGTCAGGGGAGTGGTCTCTTTGAACGCTCCCGCAGCCAGGCCGGTGTCGAATCGGCTGAGATACGGGTCCAGCAGGAGGGTCGTCGTCGGGGTGGAGATCCTCCACCCCGCGTTGCCGAGCCATTCGAATGCGGCGAATCCGTGTCCTCCCGTCGGCTGCTGCCCGTCAAGACCTTGTGCGGACGCGAGCTGGGGCGCGGCCGTCTGCATGACGACACCCGCGAGTGCCGCGGCGCCGGCGCCGGTCAGAACGGCGCGGCGGCCCATCTGCGGACCGATGGCCTTCTTCTTCATCGTGTGTGCGGAATCCATCCCCGCAGTTTTCAAGGTCGACATAGTGAGAGTCAAAGACTCTCATTGACCCGACTCGATATGGTTTCGATATCGTCGATTCATGGATCTGCTTCGCCATCTGCATTTCTTCGCCGCGGTGGCCGATACCCGGCATTTCGGCGATGCCGCCCGTGACCTCGGCATGACCCAACCGCCCCTGTCCCAGGGCATCCAGCGGCTGGAGATGCGTCTCGGCATCCGCCTCTTCGATCGGGACGCGCGGGGGGTCCGCATCACTCCCGCGGGGCAGTCTCTCCTTCCGCACGCGCGCGAGCTCCTCCGGCTGGAATGCGAATTCGACGACCTTGCTGCCGGCTTCGCCGTGCCGACGCAGATCAGGCTCGGGCTCGCGGGTGACATCGACGATCTCATCGACGATGTGGTCGGCGCTCTCGCATCGACGGGGCAGCAGGTCGCACCGACGGTGGCCGGGAGCGTGGAGCTGGTGGACCTGCTTCGTGACGGGGCGCTCGACGTCGCGGTGCTGCGCCACCCCGGCATCGTCGACGGCCTCGAGGCGGGACCGGTTCTGGTGGTGCCCACCCGATGGGAGCCTTCGGGGGCGAACGGCATGAGCTCGCTTCCTGTCGCGGTCCCGCCCCGTCACCACCAGCCGCCCGCGCACGACCAGCTGGTCGATGCGCTGCGCCGGACAGGCCACAGCGGCAGCGTTGTCGAAGCCCACGACATCGCCCAACGCCGCGCCATGACGGCAGCACGCAACACGGTTCGCCTCGCGGCGGTGGCAGCCGGGGCGTCTGCCGACGTCGACGCGCCCCCGCTGCGCCTGCGGATCGCCACTCCCCTTCCCAAGAATCAGCGGTCCGATATCGATCACCCGGTCGCCGTGGCGGTCTTGACCGCGGCGCTCGCCCGATGACGCCCGACCATGGGAGGCACGAGGCCGATCTCGCCGAGATCGCCCGGGACGCGGGGTTGTCCGCCTGGGTTTATGCGAGCCGGCTGGATGGTCCACCGGGTGAGGTCGGGCTCTCTGCGGCGGAGCCGGTCGCCATCGCGTCGGTGTACAAGCTCCCGCTTGCTCTCGTGTGGGCGTGCCTCGTCGACGCCGGACAACTCGATCCACGCGAGAGAGTGCGTGTGCCGGCAGAAGGCCGTGTCGGAGGCCCGACCGGAATCGCAATGCTGCTCGACGACGTGGAGATCAGCCAGCGCGACGCCGTCCGGCTCATGCTGGCAGTGTCGGACAACGCCGCCGGCGACGCGATCCTGTCCCTGATCGGCCTCGACCGAGTGCACCGCCTTCTGCAGCATCTCGGTTTGCCGGTCACCCTCATCCGTCACGGCTCGGCCGAAGAGACAGCGTCAGTCATGCGAGATACAGGCGCGGACAGCTGGGCTTCCGCGCAGGCGGCCCTCGCCGACCCAGATCGTATGACCGGCACGTCTCAGTACGATCCGGCATACGCGAGCGCAGGGTCGGCCGCCGACCTCACCGCCGCGTGCCACATTCTCTGGCGGCGAACGGGCGATTCCTACGCGCTCGTCCGCGATGCGATGGCCCATCAGGCTTGGCGGCACCGCATCGGATCCGGTTTTCCGCACGACGATGTGACCGTGCACGGCAAGACGGGGTCACTCGGCAGCCTTCGCCATGAGGCAGCTGTCGTGCGATTTCCCGACGAGCACCCTGTCGCTGTCACCGTGCTCACGCGAGCCGTCCGATCGGAGCGTCATCAGCCGCGCGCCGACGCAGCGATCGGCGTACTCGCTCGGCGGGCCGTATCGCCGTTGCGACTGCCGATGTCCTGAGATCGTCCCCAGTGGCGGCGGCCACGGAGCGCACGTCCGGCGCCGACCCCGCGGGACCTCACCGCCGCGTCGGAGGTAGGGTCTACCGGGATGCGAGCAGGGGCAGCAGGAGCTCTCGGAGGGCGATCTCGGTCTGCGCGGGGTCGAGTGCCCCGTCGAACCGGAGAATGCGCCACGTCATGGCATCGCAGATCGCGATGATCTCGGCAGTCCGTCGGGCGGCCTCCGGCTCCGAGAGCGACGGGTCGAGGGTGAACGCCCGTCGACACCAGTCCACATGGAAAGCGCGACCCCGCGCGGCGATCTCGGGAAGGCCCGGCACGAGCGGAGCCTCCGAATAGGTCTTCAGGATCAGCGCGCCGTAGCGCTCGTAGTGCGTGACGAGGGCGCCGATCGTCTCGACCGGCGATGCCTGCGCGGCGGCTTCGCGAGCGGCAGCGATCCGTCCGAGCTCGCGTTCCACTGTCGCATTCATGAGAGCGGGCTTGCTGCCGAATCGGCGAAGCACCGTCTGCCCCGTCACGCCGGCATCGGCGGCGATGTCCTCGATGCGGATGCGCTCGTAGGGGGTCGTCTCGAACCTCCCGAGCATGGCATCGACGATCCGCTCGCCCGTGAGCTCGGCATCCTTCGCTCGTGCGGTCATGCGATACGGCCTTGAATTCATGTTACTTAAGCTAACATCAATTATGAACACTCTCACGGAACACACCGAGCGGATCAACACCCGCCTCGGCGAACTGCACGCTCGTGTCTACGGGGACGGGCGCCTGACGATCCTCTGGTCGTCGATGTTCGTCGACAGTCATACCTGGGATCGCATCCTTCCCCGCCTGAACGAGGGCAGTGCCATCCCCAGGCGGTTCGTCCTGATCGACCCGCCGGGCCTGGGGCTGACTGCCGCGTTGCGTCGTCGTTCCACGATCGCTGAGGCGGCGGATGCTGCGCGCGATGCCCTCGCGGTGCTCGGCGCTGGCGAACCCGTCGACTGGCTGGGCAACGCCTTCGGTGGTCATGTCGGACTCGACCTCGCGACGGACCCCCACACGCTGCGCAGTCTGGTCGCCGTCAGTTCGCCGACCGAGCCCATCGCAGCCGGCCTGCGCCGCAAGATCGGGATTTTGAAGCCCCTTCTCCGCCTCGCCGGCCCGGTGGGACCCGTCCGGCGCGCCATCGTCGAGGCCATGCTGACGGAGGAGTCCGCCTCCACGCCCGCCACGCGCCAGGTCGTGCTCGACAGTCTGCGGCGCCCGACGAAAGCCAGCATGAGCCGCGCGTTGCGCTCGTTCATCATCGACCGGACCGATGTGACCCACAGGCTCGCCGACATCCGTGTGCCGAGTCTTTTCGTCGCCTCCGACGACCGTGGCGACTGGAGCCCCGCAGACGCGGAGCACGCGGCATCCCTCGCACCCGGTGCCGAGGCAGTCACGATCTCAGCCGCACGTACCCTGGTCCCCCTCGAGCAACCCGAGAGGCTCGCCGCGGTGATCCTCCAGTTCTGGGCTGACCTCCCGGAATGAAGCCCGTGCGGCAGTGCCGGCGATGGTCCTGCCTCGATCGGCGTCGGCCGCCGAGCAGCCGGCCCTGCGGCATGAACGCCAGACTGGGAACATGGCGGTGATCGACGATGTCCGCGCCCTGGGCACGGAACTGGAGCGCTCCTACCCGGTGTACGTCCGCGGGCGGTTGAAATTCCGCGTCGGCCAGATCGTGTACGTCGCGTTCTCGCTCGACGAGCGCGTGATGGGATTCGCCTTCCCGAAGGAGGAGCGGGCGGCGCTGGTCGGCGGTGATCCTCTCAAATTCCGGATGCCGGCGGCATCCGATCTGCGCTTCAACTGGGTCGACGCGGATCTCGCATCCCTGGAGCCCGCCGAGGCTCGTGAGTTCGTCGTCGACGCGTGGCGCATGGTCGTCCCCCAGAAGCTCGCCCGTGCCTACGATCTCGCGCATCCCGACGGCCCCGGCTAGTCAGCCGCGCCGTGGTTGCTGGACATTCGTCGATCTCGGCGAAGAACCGGGCCGAAGCTGTCCGATCACGGCGGTGGTGTTCGTAGCACTGGTGAGGCCGTCCGCACGGCGCCACCAGAGAGGATCTTCATGCAGTACCTGATCTCCGTCATCGACGACAAGACCAATCCGGGCAGCACCGACCGGCGGTCCGCCATCAGCGCGTTCAACGAACGACTGGTCTCCGAGGGCTACTGGGTCTTCGCAGGCGGACTTGCCGACCCCGACTCGGCGACGGTGGTCGACAACAGGGGCGAGGAGTCGGTGTTCAGCGACGGTCCCTTCATCGAGTCGAAGGAGTACCTCGCCGGCGTCTGGGTGTGGGAGGCTCCCGACCTCGACGTGGCCCTCACGCTCGCCGCCGAGGCATCCACGGTCTGCGACCGGAAGATCGAGGTGCGGCCCTTCGTGTGAAGGACGTCGAGGACGCGATCACCCGTGCACACTCCTCGGGGTGGGCACGGGTGGTCGTGCTTCGCGCTCGCCGCATCACCAGGTCCGCCCGTCGCACGTGAGTCTCTGAAACCAGAACCCCCGTGATCCGCAGGTCGGTCACCCCACGAGCTGGTCGCGGCGGCGGGTGAGGTAGGCCCGCTCGGCGGAGTTGCCGGCGAGTTCGATGGCTCTGTCGTACGCCGTTCGCGCCTCCGCGCTGCGACCGACCCGCCGCAGCAAGTCGGCGCGCGCCGCGTGGTACGCGTGGTACCCATCGAGGGCATCGCGGAGTCGGTCTATGTCGGCCAGGCCGACCTCGGGACCATCGAGCTCGGCGACCGCGATGGCGCGGTTGAGGCGCACGATCGGCGAGGGATCCAGCCGCATCAGGCGGTCGTAGAGCACGACGATCTGCGACCAGTCGGTGTCGCGTGAGGACGGGGCATCCGTATGCACGGCGTTGATCGCGGCCAGGAGCTGGTAGCGGCCCGGCGGCTCGGCACCGGCGGCGACGGCCGCGATCCGTTCGCGGACGAGGGTGTGGCCCTCGATGATCAGGTCCCGATTCCACGCGCTGCGGTCCTGCTCGTCGAGGGTCACCAGTTCACCGGCGTGGGAGACTCGGGCCGTGCGTCGCGCATCGGCCAGCAGCATCAGCGCGAGGAGGCCGATCACCTCGCCGTCGTCGGGAAGGAGCACGCGCAGCAAGCGGGCCAGACGGATCGCCTCGTCGGTCAGATCGGCGCGCACCGGGTCGTCGCCGGCGGTGGCCAGGTAGCCCTCGTTGAAGATGAGGTAGATCACCGCGAGCACACCGGCGACCCGCTGCCGGATGTCGGTCGTCGACGGCACCCGGTACGGGATGCGGGCTGCCGCGATCTTCGCCTTCGCGCGGGTGATGCGTCGTGCCATCGTGGTCTCCGGCACGAGGAAGGCGCGGGCGATCTCTGCGACGGTGAGCCCGCCGAGCAGGCGCAGAGTCAGGGCGATCCGGGCCTCCATCGCAAGGGCCGGATGACAGCAGATGAAGACGAGCCGCAGCCGGTCGTCCTCGACCGGCCCGGTCGGCTCGTGCGGGGTGTGGTCGGACAGCATGTGTGCCGCCTGGTGCTTGTGGTCGCGATGGGACTCGCGGCGCAGTCGGTCGATCGCCTTCCGCGTCGCGGTGGTGGTGAGCCATGCTCCCGGGTTGGGCGGTACTCCCTCGCGCGGCCACCGCTCCACCGCGGCGACGAAGGCCTCGGCCGCGGCGTCCTCGGCGAGATCGAGATCGCCGAACCGACGGGCGAGGCCGGCGACCACCCGCGCCCACTCCTCGCGGTGGACGCGGGCGATCGCCTCGTCGACGGGGGAGTCACTCACTCCGGCGCAGCGTGCCGTTCGACGATCTCATCGAGATCCGAGGGGAACCGGTGCACCTCCTGGGGCCAGTCGAGCGCGACGGCCACTCGCCCTGCCCAGTACCGTGCGGCTTCATCGTCCGGCACGTCGATGACGGTGAACCCGCCGAGGTGCTCTTTGGACTCGACGAACGGGCCGTCGGTGAACACCGGCTTCCCGTCGTTGTTGACGACGCTGAAGACGGCGGTCGAGGCATCGATACCGCCGTCTGCATAGAGGAAGACGCCTGCCGCCTTCATGTCATCGAGCACGGCCAGCGAAGCCTCACTCTTGCTGCGCAATTCTTCGGCGGTGTGCAGCGGCACCCACTCGTCGTTGAATGCGATCAGATACTTCGTCACTGTCGTCTCCTCTCATCGGGACGAGAGCCATGTCGTGGCTCCTCGGTCGCAGCGACCCGGACGGGTCGCACACCTGATCCACGAACGGCGACGCTCGGATACGACAATATCCACACCGTTCGACGGAATCTCGCCCGAATTCTGTTGCGAGGCCGGTGCGCGAGCGGTGAGACCCTGGCGGTGGGTTCAGAGCCGTCGCGAGCCACGGGCGAGCCTGCGGAGCGGCCCTTTCACGATGTCGGACTAGTATGCCGATAGTCGGATCGAGGGAGTGCTGTGGTCGCTACGGATGCCGCTGCTGAAGATGCGCGCGTCGTCGGATCGGACAGGGTGCTCGCGGTACTCGTCGAACTCGGCGCGCATCCGCGCGGAGTAAGCCTCGACGACCTCGCAGCGGCGATGCGCAGCCCGAAGTCGACGGTGCACCGCGCTCTCGCGTCGCTGCGCAGGGCCGGCTTGGCGGCGCAGATCGGTCGCGGCACGTACGTGCTGGGCGATGAGTTCTTCCGGCTGGCGTTCCACAACTACGCCGAGCGGCCCGAGGCGGTGCGCATCACGCCCCTCCTCGAGCAGCTCGCTGCGCGGTTCGGTGAAACGACGCACTACGCCGTCCTCGACGGGGCCGAGGTCGTCTACCGTGCCAAAGTCGACCCTCCTGGCGGAGCGGTGCGCCTGACGTCGGTGGTGGGCGGCCGCAACCCGGCGTACCGGACGGCCGTCGGCAAGCTCCTGCTCGGCTATCAGGTGAACGACCGCGAGGGAATGCGCGAGTTGCTCGGCGATGGTCCGCTGGAGCAGCGGACGCCCGGCACCATCACCGATCTCGATCGGCTCTGGGACGAGGTGCAGCGCTCCAGAGAGCGCGGCTACGCCGTCGACGACCAGGAGAACGAGGTCGGCGTCAACTGCGTCGCCGTTCCCGTTCCCACGGAGGACCTCAGCTCGCCCCCCGGAGCGATCAGCGTCAGCGCACTGGCGTTCCGCCTGCCGCTGCCGCACCTGATCGCCGAGTTGCCCACCATCCGCGCGATCGTCCGGCGCGAGCCGGTGGCCGCGGCTCAGCCCGCGCCCGCCGTTCAGTAGGTGGCGCGGCCGCCGCTGATGTCGTAGACCGCGCCCGTCGAGAAGCTCACCCTCTCCGAGCCGAGCCAGGCGACGAGCTCTGCGACTTCGGATGCCTCACCCACGCGCTTCATCGGAATCAGGCTGGTGATGTGCGCGAGCACGTCCGGGGCGGTGGAGTCGTTCATCGGCGTCGCGATGACCGCGGGTGCGATGGCGTTGACGAGCACCCCGGTCGTGGCGAGCTCCTTGCCCGCGGACTTCGTCAGCGCGATGACGGCGGCCTTGGAGGCGGAGTAGGCGGCGAGATTGGGATTTCCGTCCTTGCCTGCCATGCTCGCGAAGTTCACCACGCGCCCCCAGCCGCGCTCCACCATGCCCGGGATGAAGGCGCGCATCATGCCCACGGTGCCGAGCACGTTCACCTCGAGGGTGACGCGCCAGTCATCGGTGGTGGTGTCGAGGAGCGGCATGTTCGGGCCGACGATGCCGGCGGAGTTGATGAGGATGTCGACGGTGCCCACGCGCGTGGCAAGCGCCGTGATGGCCCGCTCGTCGGTGATGTCGACGACTTCGTCGACGTCGCCGGCACGGTCCACGGTGATCACTTCGACACCGTCGGCGCGAAGACGTGTGGCGGTGGCGGCTCCGAGGCCGCGGGCCCCGCCGGTGATGAGTGCGCGCTTCATGATCGTTCCTGTCGAGGTGTGCCCGAGGGACGTGGGCTGTGCCGAGAGATCTCGACGTGGATCTTGGGTCCGGCCCCGGCCCGTGGCGGGCGGGAGCCGGCGAGGATGCCGGCGAGCTCATCGAGCTGGACGGTCGCTGCCACGAGCGGTCGAGGATCGACCGAGCCGTCGGCGTAGGCCGCGATCGTCGGATCGAGCCCGGCGGAAGCGCCGAGGATGCCGACGGCGGTGATGTCGCCGAGCGCGAGCATCCGGGTGTCGATCAGGCTCGGACTGCCCGCGAGGCCGACGTGGACGATGCGCCGGCCTGGCTCCACGAGCTCGAGCGCCCGTGCGGGGAGATGCGGCGCGTTGGACGAGTCGATCACCGCGTGCCAGGCGAGATCGGGCAGGTCTGACTCCGTCCATACGCCGTCGAAGCCGAACGACGTGGCGAACTCGAGCGACCGGCCGGGTCGGCCCAGGAGGTGCACCTCCGCTCCCGCCGCACGGGCGAACAGCGCGCAGAGCAGGCCGATCGTTCCCGGACCGAGGATCAGCGCCCGGTCGCCGGTGCTCAGGGCTGCGGCATCCACCGACCGCCAGGCATTGCCGCCGGGCTCGACCATCGCGCCGGAGGCGTCGTCGACCGCGTCGGGGAGTGCGTGCAGCGCCCACGCGGGCACGGCGACCTGCTCGGCCAACGCGCCTGGGCGACCGTTGCGCACTCCGATCTCGTCGCGGAAGGCGCACACGTGGTGATAGCCGGCTCGGCAGCGTACGCATCTCTGACAACCCAGCATGGTGTCGCCGGTCACGCGGCGGCCGACCCAGGCGGGGTCCACACCCTCGCCGACGGCCGACACGGTGCCCATCCATTCGTGGCCGATGCGCATCGGGTACTGAGCGTGTCCCTCATGGAGGTACTGCATCTCGCCGGTGTAGAACTCGATGTCGGTGCCGCAGATGCCCGCTCGCGCCACGTCGACGACGACTTCGTCGGGCGCAGCCGTGGGCGGCTCGACGTCCTGGACCCCTGCCTCGCCGGGAGCCGTGATCACGAACGCCTTCATCGTGGTGCGAGCACTGTCTGTCGCTGCGAGCCGAGCCCGTCGATCTCGAGTTCCATGACGTCGCCGGGCTGCAGCCAGATCGGCGGCTGGAAGCCCATGCCGACGCCCGGGGGAGTGCCGGTGTTGATGAGGTCGCCCGGCTCGAGCACGAGGAACTGGCTGATGTAGTGCACGATGAACGCCGGATCGAACACCATCGTCGATGTCGAGCCGTCCTGCCGGCGGATGCCGTTGACGTCCAGCCGCATGCCGAGGTCGAGCACGTCGGACACCTCGTCCGGCGTCACCAGCCACGGCCCGGTGGGGTTGAACGTCTCGGCGGACTTGCCCTTCAGCCATTGGCCGCCCCGCTCCAGCTGGAACGCCCGCTCGCTGACGTCGTTCACCACGACCCAGCCCGCGATGTGGTCGAGCGCCTGCTCGGGCGAGTCGAGGTAGCTCGCGCGTCGACCGATGACGATGCCGAGCTCGATCTCCCAGTCCGGCTTGGTGGACCCGCGCGGAATCCGCACGTCGTCGTACGGACCGGCGAGCGTGTTGGGCGACTTGGTGAAGAGGATCGGCTCGTCGGGCACCGCCTGACCCGTCTCGGCCGCATGGTCGCGGTAGTTGAGTCCGACGCAGATGATCTGGTGCGGCCGTGCTATCGGCGCGCCGATCCGCTGATCGAGGAGGGGACGGATGCCGCCGGCCGAGGCGCGTTCGGCCACCACCGGTCGGATGCGGTCGATGCCGCCACCGGCGAAGAACGCCTCGTCGAAGTCGGCGACGACGTCCGACAGATCTACGTAGGTGTCGTCGGTGACGAAGGCGACGGGCTTCTCTTCTCCGGCGACTCCGATGCGGGCAAGCTTCATGGGTATGTCCTCCACGGTGCTCGATTCGACTCCGGTCGCGCGAGGGCTCGCCGCATGCCGGTGCGGCTACTATAGTCATATTCCGTCAATCTGACGCAAATTCCGAAAGTTGGTAAACAATGGCGACCGACCTCAGGAGCTCGGAGTGGTACTCGGGCGACGATCGGAACGCCTACATCCACCGCGCGTGGATGCGGCGCGGACTTCCCGACACCGCGTTCCGCGGCCGCCCGCAGATCGCCATCGCCAACACCGCGTCGGATCTCACTCCCTGCAACGCGCACCTCGACGAGGTGGCGCAGTCGGTCAAGAACGGGATCTACGAAGCGGGCGGGATCCCGTTGGAGTTGCCGGTGGTGTCGCTGGGTGAGACGCAGGTGCGTCCGACGGCGATGCTGTGGCGCAACATGGCGGCGATGGCCACCGAAGAGATGCTGCGCGCGAACCCGATCGACGGCGTGGTGCTCCTGGGGGGATGCGACAAGACCATTCCCGCGCTGCTCATGGCCGCGGCATCCGTCGATCTTCCTGCCGTCGTGATCCCCGGCGGCCCCATGCTCACCGGTCACTTCCGTGGCGAGGCGCTCGGCTGCGGCACGGATGTCTGGCGCCTCAGCGAAGAGGTGCGCGCGGGCACGCTCAGCGAGGCGCTGTTCGAGAAGTCCGAGTCGTCGATGATCCGGTCGAAGGGCCATTGCAACACGATGGGGACCGCCTCGACGATGGCGCTCGTCGCCGAGGCCCTGGGAACGATCGTCCCGGGGCTCGCCGGGACGCCGGCACCTGACAGCAGGCTGCTGGCGGCCTCGCACGAGACCGGGCGGCTGGCGGTGGAGCTGGTCGCGGCGGATCGCCGCCCGTCCACGTTCCTCACGAAGGGGAGCTTCCACAACGCGATCGTGGCGCTGGCCGCTATCGGGGGTTCGACGAATGCGGTGGTGCATCTGCTCGCGGTCGCCGGACGGCTCGGGATCGACCTGACCATCGACGACTTCGACCGCATCGGCGCCGAGGTACCGCTGCTGGTGAACCTGCAGCCCGCGGGCCGCTACCTGATGGACGACCTCTACCGGGCGGGCGGCTTCCTCGCCGTGCTCCGCGAGGTGAAGGACCTGCTCGACCCCACGGCGCTCACCATCACCGGTCGCCCGCTCGTGGACTACCTCGACGACGCGCGGATCTGGGATGCCGACGTCATCGCCCCGCGCACGCAGCCGCTCATCCGCGCCGCCGGCATCAGCGTGCTGCGCGGTTCTCTCGCCCCGGGTGGCGCGATCATCAAGCCCGCTGCGGCATCTCCTCACCTCTTGAAGCATCGCGGCCGCGCCGTCGTCTTCGATTCGATCGAGGACTTCCACGCCCGCATCGACGACCCCGACCTCGACATCGACGAGGACTCCGTCATGATCCTCCGCGGCTGCGGCCCGATGGGCTACCCGGGCATGCCGGAGGTGTCGAACATGCCGCTGCCGAAGAAGCTGCTCGAGAAGGGCGTGCGCGACATGGTGCGCATCTGCGACGGACGGATGTCGGGCACCGCGTATGGCACCGTCATCCTGCATGTGACTCCTGAGGCCGCTGCGGGTGGCCCGCTCGCGCGGGTGCAGACGGGTGACTGGATCAGCCTCGACGTGCGCAACCGCCGGCTCGACGTCGAGGTTCCTGCCGAGGAGTTCGCCGCGCGCGGTGTCAGCGATGCCACGGTCAAGGGCTTCGCCGACCCGCGGCGAGGGTGGGAGCGGCTGTACGTCGACCACGTCATGCAGGCCGACACCGGAGCCGACCTCGACTTCCTCGTCGGATCCAGCGGTTCGAAGGTCTCGCGCGAGTCCCACTGACGCTCGGCGATGGTCACCTGCACGACGTTGTCCACCTCTTCGCGCGGTGGTCCGGGCGCAGCGCACGTCATCCCTTGTGCTGCGCCCGGTACTGCGTCGGACTGACGCCGTGCATCCGCCGGAAATGGCGGGAGAAATACAACGGGTCGGCGTAGCCGACGGCGGAAGCGATCTCGCCGATGCTCGCAGTGGTCGTGTCGAGCAGGCTCCGAGCGCGCGCCATCTTCACTGAGGTGTGGAAGGCGCCGGGACCGCTCCCGGTCGCCCGGCGGAACAGGGCGCTCAGGTGAGACGGCGACATGCCCACCATTGCGGCCAGCTCGCTCACCTGGATGTTGCTGTCGACGCGCGCCTCGAGGAAGCGCATCGCTCGTTCGATCGGCGAACCTTCGGCCGGAAGGATGCTGTCGGCGACGACCCGCGTCAGCAGCTGCCACGCGACGCCCGATGCCGCGAGCAGGTGCACGGGGGAGTGGCGGCGCTCGAGCAGGCTCACGAGCTCGTCGAACAGTGCAGCGACGCCGTCGATCGCGCGCAGGCTGGTGAGCGGGCGCGGGATGCCGAGCAGCGGCCCGGTCAGCTCGGAGACGTCGGTGCCCCGAAGATGCATCCACCAGATCGTCCATGGATCGTCGGAAGACGCCTGGTACTCGTGCGACTGGTGGGCGGGGATGGTGATGCAGGTGCCCCGCGTCAGTGCATAGGCAGCGCCCGCGATGCGCACGACGCCGCTGCCGGCGACGCACAGGATCACGATCGTCTCGGCCGCACCGTTCGGACGAGTCCGCCGGTGCCCGACCGCAACGGGGAAGTATCCGGCATCCGTCACGGTCATGCGCCGGGTCCCGGCACGCGCGAGCGCCGCTTCGATCTGAGGCCGGGGGACGACGCAGAGCCGTTGGTTGTCGAAGCCGTCCTTGCGGTAGAAAGGTTCGCCGTTGATCGGTGTTTCGTCCATGAAGTCCCTCGTTGTGACCATACCTGGGTGTCCTGACACCTCGTAGCGTCGAATCAGCTCGCAACGTTCCGCGAGAGATCCCGCAGCCCGGCACTCCGCCGCAATCTCCCCGAGGAGGTCAGCGATGACCGCTGAACGGACGGACATCGCCGAGAACGGACACACGGTTCTCGGCGCATCGCACGATCCCCATGAGAAGCTCCGGCTTCCCGACGTGCCCGCCGACCTCGAGGGCGCGCTCGCGCATGGAGAGGCCGTCGCCTGGCGCGAGTCGCTGACCATCCGCACCTACGAGCCGGGCGAGCCGAGCCGCTACCCGATGTTCCTCGACCACCGCGTGTACCAGGGGTCCAGCGGGAAGGTGTATCCGCTGCCGTTCACCGAGAGCGTCTCCGACGAGGCGACGCTGCGCGACTGGGATGCGATCCATCTCGAGAACGAGTACATCCGCCTCGTGGTGCTTCCGGAGCTGGGCGGTCGCATCCATGTCGGCTACGACAAGACGACGGGGTACGACTTCTTCTACCGGAACAACGTGATCAAGCCGGCCCTGGTCGGGCTCGCCGGCCCGTGGATCAGCGGGGGCGTCGAGTTCAATTGGCCGCAACACCATCGTCCGGCGACGTACCTCCCCGTCGAGGCGTCCATCGAGTACGACGACGACGGCACGGTGACCGTGTGGTGTCACGACCACGATCCGTTCGCCCGCATGTCGGCTCAGCACGGTGTGCGCCTGCGCGCGGGGAGCTCGGTCGTCGAGCTCGCGGTCCGCCTGCACAATCGGACGGACGAGCGTCAGAGCTTCCTCTGGTGGGCGAACGTCGCCGCCGCGGTCCACGACGACTACCAGTCCTTCTTCCCGGAGGACGTGCGCTACGTCGCCGATCATGCCCGGCGGGGGCTCACCGCGTTCCCTCAGGCGGACCGGCCGTACTACGGCGTCGATTATCCGGCGCTCGCGCAGACCGACCCCGACGCCGACCGCATCGACTGGTACAAGAACATCCCCGTGCCGACGTCGTACATGATCGTCGACTCGGGCCAGGATTTCTTCGGCGGGTACGACCACGCGGCAGGCGCCGGTTTCGTGCACTGGGCCGAGCGGCGGCTCTCGCCGGGCAAGAAGCAGTGGACGTGGGGGACCGGGCCGCTCGGGCAGGCGTGGGATGCGCAGCTCACCGATGGCGACGGTCCCTACGTCGAGCTCATGGCCGGCGTCTACACCGACAACCAGCCGGACTTCAGCTGGCTGCTCCCCGGCGAGACCAAGGTGTTCACGCAGTACTGGTATCCGATCCCCGCGATCGGGACCGCGCACCAGGCCACGCCCGACGCGGCGGTGCACGTGGACCGTGACGCGGCGTTGGCGGCGACCTTCGCGGTGACACGACCGCACCGAGGCGCCCTCGCGCGCATCGTCCGCGGCGGCGAGGTGCTCGCCTCGCAGATCGTCGACATCGATCCCGGGGTGCCGTTCCGACTCGAGGCCGACGTGCGATCCGACGCTGACGAGGCGGTCATGGCGGAGCTGCTGACCTCGGCGGGACAGCTTCTGGTGCGATGGAGCCCGACCGTCGTCGGCGACGAAGAACCCTGGGTCGCCGAGGAACCCGCCGCTCCAGATGCGATCGAGTCCGTTGAGGAGCTCTACCTCACGGGCCTCCACCTCAGCCAGTACCGTCACCCGACGCGCTCGCCGCTGGCGTACTGGAACGCCGGCCTCGAGCGCGATCCCGGTGACGTCCGCATCAACCTCGCGCTCGCAGACCGGGACTATCGCGCCGGGGACTACGCCACGGCACTCGGGCGGGTGGAGACGGCGCTGGCGCGGCTCACTCGCCGCAACGCGAACCCGATGGACGCCGAGGCGTTCTACCTGCAGGGGCTGGTACTGCGCCGGCTCGGGCGGATCGCCGAGGCGGAGCAGGCCTTCGGCAAGGCAGGCTGGGACGGCACCTTGGCCGCCGCAGCGGGGTTCGCCCTCGCCCAGTCGCTGGCGTACCGCGGCCAGAACCGCGCCGCCCTGCGCGTCCTCGACACGCTCGACGGGGTGGTCGGCCACGACGTGCGCCGCGTCGCCCTCCGCGCGATCCTGCTCCGCCGTTCCGGAGCGGACACGGATGCCGAAGCCGTCCTGCTGCGGGCACTCGAGGCCGATCCTCTCGACGCCACCATCAGGGCGCTCGCGGGTCGGCCACTCACGGACGAGGCCGGGCTCTTGCTCGACGTGGCGTTGGACCTGCGCAACGCCGGAGCGCTGGACGAGGCGCTCCAGGTTCTCGAGTGGACGGCCACGGCCGCGGCCGCCTGGTCGGGGAACGTCCGGCCGCTCGCGCACTACATCGCCGCCGCTGTCCACGAGGTGCGCGGGGACTCCGCCCGGGCAGCGGGGGAGCGCGTGCGCGCGCAGGCAGCGGACCTCACGCGGTGCTTCCCGTTCGGGCTCGATGCGCTCGACGCACTCGAGACGGCGCTCGCGGCAGACCCGGATGACGCCGTGGCGCATTCGCTGATCGGGATGCTGCTCTATGCGCACGGACGTCGCCCCGACGCGCGCGTGCACTGGGACCGGGCGATCGCGCTCGGACGGACCGACGCCGTCCTCTTCCGCAATGCCGCGCTCGCCGCTTACAACGTCGACCACGACGACGCTCGCGCGTGGGACTTGTATGAGCGAGCTGTCACGGTCGCGCCCGACGACGCCCGCCTCCGGTATGAGCAGGACCAGCTGGCGATCCGGCTCGGACGGACCACCTCGGAGCGACTGCTCCGGCTGCGGCAGGTGGAGCCTCTCGTACTCTCACGCGATGACCTGACGATCGAGTACGTGAAGCTGCTGGTCGACGCCGGGGAGGCGGGGCGGGCGCTCGAGATCCTGCTGACCCGATCCTTCCACCCCTGGGAAGGTGGCGAAGGCCAGGCGATCGCGGCGTGGGACGCGGTGCTCGCGGCGAACGGCCTCCCGCAGACCGACCCGCCCGCAACGCTCGGCGAGGCGCGCCTGCAGTACGTTCCCCCCGTGGCCCGCCACGCGAGCGGGGAGACCGACTACTTCGCCACGAGTCTTCCGGAGCTGCTGCTGTTCGCGCGCGAGAGCGCTGAGGACTGATCCGCCCCGCCATCGCAACCGGACACCGCGGCGCCCGTAGGCTGGGCGTAACGGGGAGGAACCCACAGTGATCGAGGTGGCTCGACTGACGCGACACTTCGGTTCGCGCGTCGCCGTGGACGACGTCAGTTTCACGGTGCGCCCCGGCAGCGTCACCGGATTGCTCGGTCCGAACGGGGCCGGCAAATCGACGACGATGCGCATGATCTTGGGCTTGGATCAGCCGACCTCGGGCACGGCGCTGGTCGACGGTGCCCCGTTCTCGCGCTCGCCGGCACCGATGTCGACGGTGGGAGCGCTGCTGGATGCGACCGCCGTGCACCCGGGCCGGACGGGCCGGACGCACCTGCGCGGGCTGGCGGCGACCAACGGCATCGGCGACGGCCGCGTCGACGCGGTGCTGACGATGACCGGATTGACGGATGCCGCGTCCCGGCGCATCGGCACCTACTCGCTGGGGATGCGTCAGCGGCTCGGCATCGCCGCTGCGCTGCTGGGCGACCCGGCGACGCTGGTGCTCGACGAGCCGGTGAACGGGCTGGATCCCGACGGAGTGCACTGGGTGCGAGAACTCGCCCGATCCCTGGCGGCGGAGGGTCGGACGATCCTGATCTCGAGCCACCTGATGAGCGAGATGGCGTTGACCGCGGACCGGGTCATCGTCATGGGGCGAGGGCGCGTCATCACGGACGGGCCCATCGCGGACGTCATCGCGCAGGCCACCCGCTCCTCGGTCCTCGTCCGCTCACCGCGCGGCACTGACCTGGCCGGCATCATCACCGCGAACGGAGGCCGGGTGGACAGCACCGCCGCCGACGGCGCGCTGGTGCTCACCGGCATCAGCGCTGAGGCCATCGGAGACCTCGCCGCAGCCCACGCGATCCCCCTGCACCAGCTCGTTTCGCAGCAGGGCTCGCTCGAAGACGCGTTCCTGTCGTTGACCGAGGGGGAACAGCAGTTCGCCGCGGGCGAGCCGGCCGGCAAGGAGTCGCGATGAGTGTCGCCCAGACCGCCCGCGACCATCGCGTGACGCTCGCGCGCGCGCTTCGGTCGGAGGGCATCAAGCTCGCCGGACTGCGCACCACGAAGTGGCTGATCGGCGCCGCTCTTGTGGCACCGTTCCTGATCACCCTCATCTGGGCGTCAGCGGCGTCCGGACCCGTCGACGCGGCCGCGGTGCTGGACACCGCGACGCCGTCCTCGTTCGCGACGTTCATCATCCTGATCCTCGTCGGCATCGTGACGGCGACCTCCGACTATGAGAGCAACGCCGCGGTCCAGACATACAGCGTCGTTCCCTCGCGCACCCCCGTGGTGCTCGCGAAGTACACGCTCGTGGCGGCGATCGCCCTTGCCGTGTCGCTGGTCACCTCCGTCGGCACGTTCGCCCTTGCCGACATCCTGAGAGGCGGAGGACTGGGCGCGTGGTCACCGGAGGTGGTCCGGGTGCTGCTCGATCTCGCCCTCGCGGAGACGTGCGGCGCGGTGATCGGCGTCGCGGTCGGCCTGATCGTGCGCTCCTCGATCGGGGCCCTCGGAGTCGTTCTCGGCTTCTTCTACCTCGTCCCCTTGATCCTCGGCCTCATCCCCGTCGATGCCGTGAACCTGATCGGCAAGTCCATCCCCGGATCCTCCCTCACCACGCTCGCCTCCCTCACGATCGAGGAGGGCCAGCTCGACCCGCTCACGCTCACCGTCACCACGGTGCTGTGGACGGCCGTCTGGCTGGTGGCGGCGGTTATCGCCGTCAAGCGACGCAACGTCTGACGCCCACGGCATCGGGCTCCGCGTGGACGCGCGTCACCGATGTCGGCCCACCGGGTGGATCAGCGGATCCACCCGGCGTCGCGGGCGATGCGAGCGGCGTCGTGCGAGCTCGCCGCATCCAGTTTCAGGCGGACCGAGATGAGCAGGTTGCGGACGGTGCCCGGGCAAGGTGCAGGCGTGCCGCGACGCCGCCGACGTCGAGGCCGTCTCCGGTGAGCTGAAGAACCTCGGTCTCGCGCTCGGTCAGCGGTGACGCCGGGATCGTGAGCGCCTCAGCGGCGAGCGCGGGGTCCACGTAGCGCCCGCCCTCGTGGATGCGCCGGATCACATCCGCAAGGGTCGAGGCCGGAGCACCCTTCACGACGAAGGCGCGCGACTTCGAGGACAATCTGGCGGCGCTCGGGTCGGAGTACCGCCTGCTCCTGCTCGACCGGCGCGGACATGGCCACACGGCGGATGTCGACGGGCCGCTGACCCTCGAGGTCATGGCAGACGACTCGATCCGCTTCATCGAGGCGGTCGCGCGCGGTCCGGTGGCCGTCGTCGGATACAGTGCCGGCGCTGCAGTGGCGCTGCGGGTCGCCGCGCGCCGACCGGAGCTCGTGACCGCGCTCGTGCTCTTCAGCGGGTGGTTCGATGCGGACGGACTTCTCGTCCGGCCTGTTGCGACGGCTGACTGGCCGGCCGAGATCGTGCACGCCTACGGCGAGGTCTCGCCGGATGGAATCGACCACTTCCCCGTCTTCTCCGCCAAGATCGCGGCTGCCGCCCGTGACGAAGAGCCGTTGACGGCGAGCGACCTCGGTCGCATCAGCTGCCCGACTCTGGCGGTCGCCGCCGACGACGACCTCATCACCCTGGAGCACACGATCGAGCTGTACCGCGCGCTCCCGGACGGCTACCTCGCGGTGCTGCCGGGCGCCACGCACCTCCTGCTGCACGAGCATCCGCAGACCTGTACCCGCCTCGCCGCCGACTTCCTCGCCGGCCGCGCGGGTCCTCCGCGGATGCCGGTGTCCCGTTCCGGTCCGGCAGGAGACCACAGCTGACGCGACGCACCTCGAGCTCCCGGCGTGGTCGGGGCCGAGCCGCGCGGTCACGTCAGCAGGCCCCGCTGGAATCCCACCGCCACTGCGGCTGCGCGATCGTTGACGCCGAGCTTTTCGTACACGTGGAGGAGATGCGTCTTGACGGTCGCCTCGCTGATGAAGAGCTCGGCAGCCACCTCTCTGTTGGATCGGCCCTGGGCGATGAGCGCGAGGACCTCCCGCTCGCGATCGCTGATCGGCGATCCGGGGTCCCTCACCTGGTGCATGAGCCGCGTCGCGATAGTGGGTGAGAGCACCGACTCACCTCGGGCCGACGCTTCGACGGCCCGCTTCAAGTCGTCGATCGGTGCGTCCTTGAGGAGGTACCCCGTTGCTCCCGCCTCGACGGCGGGCAGCACCTCACTGTCGGTGTCGAAGGTTGTCAGCACCAGGACGCGGGCAGCGATACCCAGCTCGCGCAGGCGCCGGATCGCACTGACACCGTCGAGGCGCGGCATCCGCAGGTCCATCAGGACGACGTCGGGGCGAAGCGCACGAGCGAGTTCGACGGCATGAGCCCCGTCGCTCGCTTCACCGACCACGTCGAATCGCGGATCACCCGCGAACATGCCCCGGAGCCCGTCCCGCACGACCGGATGGTCGTCGGCGATCAGCAGGCGGATGGCGTCGTCAGGCATGCGGGCCTCCGTCCGCTGCGCGCACGCCGACCGCGGGCAGCGTGGCCGAGATCGCCGTGCCGGAACCGATCGCGGACTCGACCTCGAGGTCGCCGCCCAGCCGAGCGACCCGCTGCCGCATGGATGTCAGGCCGAAGCGCCCGTCGCCGGCATCCTGCGCGGCGTCGAATCCCACGCCGTCGTCGCGGATGTCGAGCGCGACCTGATCGTCCATGTACGAGAGGGTGACTCCCACGCGGCTGGCGCCCGCGTGCTTGGCCGAGTTCGACAGCGCCTCCTGGGCGATGCGGACGACCGTGGCCTCGACCTCCGGATGCAGGGGGCGCGTGTCGCCCGTCACCGACACCGTCGCGCGGACGCCGTTCCGATCACTCCACTCCGCCGCGATCGCCGCCACGGCGTCGGGCAGCAGCGTCGCGTCGAGCTGCGCGGGACCGATGCCGCGGACCGAGCGGCGCGCTTCCTCCAGTCCGTCGCGCGTGAGCCGGATCGCGTGATCGAGATGGTGACGCCAGGCGAGGTCGTCGCCCGCAAGTCCGGCGCGCTGCGCCGCCTGCAGCTGTGTGGCGATGCCGGCGAACCCCTGGGCGAGCGTGTCGTGGATCTCACGCGCCATGCGCTGCCTCTCCTCGCGGACGCCGGCCTCGCGGGCCTGCATGATGAGCCGCTCATGCAGCTCGGCGTTCTCGGCGATCACGTCCTGGAGCTGCGTGACCGTCTGCTGGTAGGCGGCGCTGCGTTCTGCCGTCACGTCGCCCAGCATGCTGAAGAGGATCACGAGCGCCACCGTCAGCACCACGAACGACAGATAGGCGGCGAACTCGAGCGGGCTGCCGAGAGCCCCGCCCATCAGCGCGGCGACGTTGATCATGGCCGTGAGGGCAACGCCCACGTAGCGCCACGGCCCCCGGAGCACCGTCCACGCGTAGAGGTAGCCGGTGAAGCCGAACAGCCCGGCGAACCATGGGCTGCGCGAGCCGAGTATCGCGATCAGCACGAGGAGCCCGGCGAAGAAGATCAGGCCGGGCTCGCGCCGTGTCGCCATGAGCCACAGCCAGACGGCCGCGGCGGCCGCGATGCTCAGGGTGATGAGCGCGTCCGGCCACTCGGCGCCGAGCACCGTGGTCACGACCGTCGGCACGAGCAGCAGCCCATAGGGCGCCACGACCAGCATCCGTTCGATGCGGTTGTGGCGCTCTTCGAGCTTGCTCGACTGCGGGATCGCGATCACTCCCAGCGGAACAGCCTGACGGCGGCGAGGCTGACGCAGACAGCGTACGCGGCCATCACCCCGAGCGACAACGCACTTGCCCCGCCGTCCCAGGCCGCGGCCAGCGCCTCACGAAGGGCCCCGAGCGGAGTGAACGCCCCGATCGCCAGAACGGTGGGCGGCATGAGCGG
This sequence comes from Microbacterium sp. ZW T2_14, assembly GCF_044987405.1. Taxonomy (NCBI): domain Bacteria; kingdom Bacillati; phylum Actinomycetota; class Actinomycetes; order Micrococcales; family Microbacteriaceae; genus Microbacterium; species Microbacterium sp. ZW T2_14. The sequence goes on from NZ_JBJDRK010000028.1 coordinate 41,349, forward strand.
TGGAGGAAGGATCAGGCCTCCGAGGTACGCCAGCGGGAAGTAGAGCAGCACGCCGATGCCGTTCGCCGCGCGGCCATTCGGCGCCACGGCCCCGATGAGCAGGCCGCAGGAGAGGAGACACGCGAGCCCCAGCACGACGGCCGCCGCGAACGCGGCGACGTCGACCGGAAGCACCGCGCCCATGGCCGCTCCCACTGCGACGAGAAGAATGCAGCTCGCGAGCGCGAGGATCGTCTGGAGCAGCAGCTGTACGGCGAGCAGTCGCGTGGGCGAAAGGGGAGTCACCGAGAGTCGACGGAGGATGCCGCGCTCCCGGTACGTCGCGAGCGTGGTCGGCACGAGATACAGGCCGAACAGGCCGATCGCCGTGGCCAGCGTCGTCGGCAGCACTGCCGTCGCTCCGGCTCCACTGGACGCGCCGAAGACGACGAGAAGGAAGACCGGGATCGCTACGGTGAAGAGGGAACCCGGATCCCGCAGGAGCAGCCTCGCCTCGATCGCTGCGAGAGTCGTCGTCGCGGACAGGTGAGAACCGGCGCCTGGACGCGCCACCGTGGACATCACGAAGCACCACCTTCGCTCGATCGCTCGGCCAGCGACATGAACGCATCCTCGAGCGTCGTATCGGAGACACGGACGTCCGTGATCGACATGTGGTGCTCGGCGAGCGCAGCCTCCACACCCGCGGGAACGTCGCGGGCTCCGGTCACGGTCACCGATCGGCCGAGACGGCGCACGTTCATCACACCCGGCAGGTCGTGGAGGAACTCGATGTCAGCGCTGGTCGACGCGCCACCGGCGAGAACGAAGCGCATGGTCCTCTCGCCGCCGAGTCGAGCGGTGAGCACCGCCGGGGAGTCGACCGCGACGATCGCGCCACCGTCGAGGATGGCGACGCGATCGCACAGATACTCGACCTCGTCCATGAGATGCGACACCAGCACGACGGTCACGCCGCTCTCGCGCAGGCGGCGCACGAGCTCCCACGTCGCGCGGCGCGCGTTCGGATCGAGCCCCGTGGTGAGCTCGTCGAGGAACACGACCTCGGGCTGTCCCACGAGCGCCAGCGCGATCATCAATCGCTGGCGCTCGCCTCCGGAGAGCTTCGCATAACGCACTGCGCGGAGGCGGGCGAGATCCCATTCCTCGAGTAGCACGCGCCAGTCCGCCGGGCGGGCGTAGAACGAGGCGTACAACCGCAGCGCCTCTCCGACCTTGAGGTTGTCGGGCAACTGGGAGCTCTGCAGCTGCACGCCGATGGATTCGCTCAGCCGGCGTCGCTCCTTCCACGGGTTCATGCCGAGCACGCGCACGGAGCCCGCATCGGGTCGCCGAAGTCCTTCCAGGATCTCGACGACCGTCGTCTTGCCGGCTCCGTTCGGACCCAGGATGCCGAACACCTCGCCGCGTTCGACGGCGAACGTCACACCGTCGAGCACGGTGCGTCCTCCATACCCTTTGCGGAGTCCCGCGACCTCGGCGACTGGCATGATCCCAGGCTGGCGCGTCCTCCCCGCCCGGGCGTCGCCAGGTCGGCTGAGAGAGCGCACTTCGCCGGATGATTCGGCCATCAACCGTTCGGTGGATGACGGGCCACCCTGCGAGAGCCGGCGGCTCATCGCAGGGTTCCCAACGTCGTCGCCAGAAGCCGCATCAGCGCTGTGTACTCGCGTTCGCGCTGCTCGTTCTCAGCGAGCCGCCGCCGATGGTGCTCTTCGTTGGTCAGCTCCGGTGTGCGCCGTCGACGGGCGAACGCCTTCGTGAATCGGTCGAGGAATGCCGCACGGCGGCCGGGGAAGGGGGCCGTGCCGGGAGGTGCGGCGTGGCCCTCCCACGGCGAGAGGTATTCGTCCTGTGCCATGCTTCGACGCTCTCGCGATGAAGACGCAGGCACATCGAGCGATCGGCTCCCTCTCGGTACGCGCCAGCTGTGCCGGTGATCGATCGATCGGCTGACGGCGGGATCCGCCGAGGCGGATCCCGCCGTGGTGGTGGGGGATCAGGAGAGGTGCGCGAGCGCCTCCGCGATCAGGTCGGCGACCGCCTCGGGGTTCGACACCATCACCGAGTGGGACGCACCGTCGATCTCGACGGTCTTGAGCGAACCCGCGCGGTCGGCCATGAATCGAAGCCCCTCGGCCGGGATGTTCTTGTCGCCGGTGCCGAAGATGAACCACGACGGCAGGTTCTTCCACGCCGGCGTCTCGGCAGGCTGCGGCTCGCCGAGGGCGAAGTCGCGGATGGGTCGCTGGGTGGCGGCGGCGATCTTGGCGTCCTCGAGGGGAACATCGCCGGCGAACTGGTTCGGGAACAGGTCCCGGTCGACGATCAGGTCGTTGGTGCCGTCGCCCAGCGGGTACGGGCGGACGGTCTCGCCCAGCGTGCTCCCGGGGAACTGGCCGGTCAGACCCAGGGCGGTCTCGCCGTGGTCGGGGGCGAACGCGGCGACGTAGACGAGACCCGCGACCGCGTCGCTGCCGACAGCGGCCTCCGTGATGACGGCGCCACCGTAGGAGTGGCCGACGAGCAGCACAGGACCGCCGATCGACTCGACGGCGCTGCGCACGTTCGCGGCGTCGGTTGTGACGCTGCGCAGCTGGTTCGGGGTCGCGATCGCGTTGACGCCGCGGCTCTGCAGGGCGGCGATGACGCCGCTCCAGCTGGCCGATTCGGCGAAGGCTCCGTGGACGAGGACGACGGTGGGTGCGGTCATGGGTTCTCTTCTCTCGGGGTGGGGGGTCGCGTCGCCGGGCCCGGATGGGTCGTACGCGAGCTACCGATCTTCGCACCGCTGATCGCAATGGATTGACCACTCCCGCCGGGCCGCATCACCGGGCCGTGTCGATGTCATGCCCCGGTCGAGGCATCCGCCGCCGGCCGATCGTGTGCGCCCGGCGGCGGCGCGGATAGGCGGACGGGCGTTGTCGTGGCATGTCAACCCGCCCGGCCTGAGGGCGCGGCCCCGCTAGGTTGATGCCCGTGACTGCGGAGAAGAGCGCCGATCTGGCGCAGAAGGTGGCTCGGTGCGCGAGCGACCGCGACCTCACCGTCGCGGTGGCGGAGTCTTTGACCTGCGGGCTGCTCGTGAATGCCCTGGGTGCAGCCGAAAATGCGTCGGAGTGGCTGCGCGGCGGCGTGGTCGCGTATGCCACGGCGGTGAAGGAGAAGGTTCTCGCGGTGTCGCCCGGGCCCGTGGTGAGTGCTCGGTGCGCGGAGGAGATGGCGGCCGGTGTGGCAGCGCAGCTGGACGCCGACGTGGCGGTTGCGACGACCGGCGTCGGCGGACCCGACAGCGAGGAAGGTCGTGAACCCGGGACGGTCTACATCGGATGGTGGGTCAGTGGGCGAGCCGGCAGCAGGCTGTACAACTTCGAAGGCGCGCCGGAAGAAGTCCTGGACGACACGGTCGCTGCGGCGCTCACAGAACTCCTCCGAGCGATGGATGCCGCCGACCGCCGCGACTCGTGACGGCAGACGCCGTCCGGCGCTCGGTCTCTTCCGGTGACCGGAGCCGTCAGAACCGGTAGCGCAGCAGCTGCATGTCGGTGGTGCCGGGCTCCAGGCCCTCATCGAGGAAGCCGGCGCGCTCGGCGACGTGACGTGCGACCGCGTTCGCCGGACGCGTGCGCACCACGACATCCGTGCCCGGCGCGACGAGGGGTGCGAGCGCGAGCGATTGCTCCACGACGATGCGGGCGAGACCTCGCCCCTGTGCGGCCGGCGCGAAGCGGTAGTACACGTTGAGCACGGGCCGGCCTGCCAAGGTGTGAGTCCGGATGCCACCCAGACCGGCGAACACCCGCGCGCCGTCCTCGGCGTGGGCGCCCGGCAGGCCCTCCTGCCATTCGCCGGCGGGGAGAAGCACCGCCCAGTAGCCGAAGCCGTGCTCGGCCCAGTGGTCGAGTATCGGTGCCAGGAACCGCGCGGAGTACTCGACGTCGGCGTGCGTCTCCTGTGGGTCGTAGCGGTAGACGGAAGGGTCGCCGTGGACGGCGAAGACCCCCGCCGCGTCGGCTTCGAAAGGCCGGCGCAGCAGCACTCCGGTATCGGTGGTGATCCGGTGCGCCCGTCGGCGCGCCGCCCCTGCGGTCGTCATGCGGCGAGTGTAATGGTGCCGACGAGGATCGCGACGAGGACGTCGAGCACCGCGCAGAAGCGGGCGAGCGTGCGGTCGACGACGCGTCCGGTGCGATGGTGATGGACGTCCCACGCGGCGTGACCGAGGAGCGCGGCTGCGATCAGCAGTCCGCCGACGGTCGGGTCGAGCTCGAGGGCGAGCACCGCGGTCGCGCCGAGCACCAGCATCGCGGCGGTCTGCAGCGGCAGCGCCCACCGGGGATGGGTGCGGCGCGAGGCCGGGCCCGCGACGACCAGCGCTCCGGCCAGCGCCAGCAGCCACGGCATCGCGTCCAGGCCCGCGAACTTGTCCAGCGTGACGAGGGCGAAGGCGACGCCGAAGGCGACCCACGCCGCCCACCGCTGATCGGTTGCGGCCGCCGCGAGATACACCAGACCGGATGCCGCAACCACCGGAGCGACGTCGCGTCCGTCGGCGAGACCGTAGGCGGTCGCCGCTGCGACCAGCACGGCGAGCGCGGTGGGCCAGACGATCGGCCACCAGTCGCCGCCACGTCGGCGCGGGAGCGGGCGGTCAGGCGATTCCTGTCTGAGGACGGCATCCATTTCCCACCTCTTTTCTTGAACGCCGGTGTGCGAGTTTAAACTGTACATCAGTGTCCGAGTTAAGGGAACCGATCCGCCCGTCGCCGCGCACGCGAGCGCGTGGGCGGTGCGAGGCAGGCTAAGGTGCACATGACTGTCCTATTTAGGAGGCGCGGGTGGGCGGAGCGGGCAGGAAGCCGGAGCCTGCGGGCGCGTCGCAGGATCGCGCGAAGCGGGCCGACGCCGTCCGCAACATCGAGTCGATAATCGCCGCTGCCACGCGACTTCTCGCCATCGACCCCGACGCCAGCATCAACGACATCGCCAAGGCCGCGAATGTCGGACGGGTGACGCTGTACGGTCACTTCGACTCTCGCGCGACGCTCATCCGCGAGGTTGTCGACCGTGCGATCGCCCAGACCGACGCGGCGCTGGCGAGCCTCGATCTCGACGGTGACCCCCGAGAGGCCCTCGGCCGTCTGCTCGAGGCCACGTGGCATCTGACGCATCGGTTCGGTGCCGTCGTCGTCGCGGCTTCGCAAGCGCTGCCCCCCGACCAGATCCGCCGTGCTCACGACGAACCCGCGGTCCGGGTCCGCGCGCTGCTCGAACGCGGACGCGACGCCGGCGAGTTCAACCGCGACATGCCCATCGACTGGCAGATCAGCGTCATCCAGGCGATCGTGCACGGAGCCTCGGCTGCGGTGCATCGTGGCGAGATCGCGGCCGACGAGGCACCCGTCCTGGTGCGCGACACGAGCCTCGCAGCGCTCGCCGCCTGACCTCAGGGCTCTTCTGGTCGAGACCGCCGGGCGGCTCCCGCGTCGCCTCGGTGTGGGCACCCGTGACGGTCTATCGGTGCCCCGGCGCGCGCAGCGCTCGCCTGATGTGAGGCTGCGACCACGCCTCTTGTTGAACACGTGTGTACGGTTTATCGTACTCGTACATCACTGTTCAACTTGCGAAGGGTCACGTCATGCACACTCCAGATCCCACGGCCGCGAAGGCCCCCCCCACCGCCGATCCGCGCCGCTGGCGCATCCTGGCCCTCCTGGGGGTCGCGCAGCTGATGCTGATCGTGGATGTGACCGTCGTCGCGATCGCGTTGCCCGACATGCAGGCCGATCTCGGATTGGACAGGACGACGGTCGCGTGGGTCGCGAGCATCTACGCTCTGGTCTTCGGCGGCTTGATGCTGCTGGGCGGCAAGGCCGCCGACATCCTGGGTCCGCGACGCGTCGTGCTCGCCGGCCTGACGGTCTTCATCGCCGCCTCGCTGCTGGCGGGGCTGGCGGGCAGCGGCGAGATGCTCCTGCTCGCACGCGCGCTCCAGGGCGTGGGCGCGGCCGCCATGTCACCCGCCGCATTGTCGGTGATCGTGCGGACGTTCGCGGGCCCCGAGCTCACCCGCGCCCTCGGCGTGTGGTCTGCTCTCGGCGGCGCGGGTGCCGCGATCGGCGTCCTGCTCGGCGGCCTGCTGACTGCCGGGCCGGGGTGGCCGTGGGTGTTCTTCATCAACGTGCCCGTCGGCATCCTTCTGCTGATCGGTCTGGTGAGATCGGTCCGCCCGCTGCCGGGATCGGGTGGGCGCGTCGACGTGGTCGGCGCGGCACTGGTGACGGCGGCGACGGGCGCCGCGGTGTACGGACTCGCTGCGGCCGGCGACGACGGCTGGTTGAGCGCCTCCACCCTCATCGCCTTCTGCGCCGCGCTCGTGGGGTACGCCCTCTTCGCTTGGCGGATCCGCTCGGCCGCCGATCCGCTGATCCAACCGGCGATGCTGAGGCGAGGACCGGTGGTGCGGGGGCTGGGGCTGATCTTCGTCGCGGCCGCCCTGATGATCTCGGTCTTCTTCCTCGGCTCTTTCTCGCTCCAGCAGCTTCATGGATTCACCGCGCTGGAGACCGGGCTGTCGTTCCTGCCCGTCGCGGCCGGTTCCATCCTCGGCGCCACTCTCGGCGGCCGCATCATTCCGCGATGGGGCGTGCGTGCGGTGTCGGTGACGGGGCTGCTCATCACGGCCGCAGGACTCGCGGCAGCGGCGGGAGTCTTCTCGATGACGGTGCTGATCGTCGGCACGAGCGTCGCGGGCTTCGGCGTCGGGGCGGTGTTCGTCGCGGCCGCCGGCAGCATGTTCTCTGCTGTCGAGCCGACCGAAGCAGGTGTCGCGTCGGGCGCGCTGAGCACCTTCCACGAGTTCGGTGCCGCTGCGGGCGTCTCCGCCGTGTCGAGCGTGGCGGCGGTGGCCCTCGTGAGTCCGGGCTTCGCCGCCTTCGCCCCGGGCTACTGGTTCGCCGCGGCCGTGGCGCTCCTGGCCGGCCTGGCCTCGCTGCTGTGGCGACCCCGGGTGGGTTGACGCTCCGGCGGGCTGGTGCGCACGGCGGTCGATCTCACCCCGTCGTGCGCACGGCCCGGCTCGTCATGCGATCGAACCTCCGGTCACGCCATGCTCACGACGGTCTTTCCGCGCCCGCCGCCGGCCGCCACGAGCCGTAGCGCCTCGGGGGTCTCGCCGAAGGGCAGCACGCGGCCGACGACGGGCTGCAGCACTCCGTCGTCGACGAGGCGGGTGATCTGGCGCAGTTGCTCGCCGCTGGCGCGCATGAAGAGGAACTCGTACTCGACACCCAGCTTTCGCGCCTGCCGCCGCACCTTCGCACTGAGTCCGCGGATCGCGAGCCGCACGACGGGGTTGAGTCCGGCATCCCGGGCGAATTGCGGGTCGGGCGGGCCCGCGATGCCGATCGCGCGCCCGCCGGGCTTCAGGATGCGCAGCGACTTCTCGAGGTTCTCGCCGCCGATGCCGTCCAGCACGAGATCGAAGCCGCTGAGCTGCTGCTCGAAGTCCTCGGTCCGGTAGTCGATGACGATGTCGGCGCCGAGCTCGCGCACGAACTGCGCGTTGGCGCTGCCGGCGGTCGTGGCCACCGTCGCGCCCAGATGCTTCGCAAGCTGGATCGCGAGGGACCCGACCCCGCCCGCACCGCCGTGAATCAGGACCTTCTGGCCCGCCTGGACCCGCCCTCGCTCCACCAGTGCCTGCCAGGCGGTCAGCGCGACCAGCGGCAACGACGCCGCCGCCTCGATGTCGACCGAGGCGGGGGCGATCGCGAGGTCGGACTCGGGCACCGCGATGCGCTCGGCGAACGTGCCGATGTGATCGTCGTCCGGGCGGCCGTAGACGGTGTCGCCCGGCTTGAGGCCCCTCACGTCGGCGCCGACCCGGATCACCGTTCCGGCCAGATCGTGGCCGAGCACGAGCGGGAAGGCGTGCGGCAGGATCTGCCGGAACTCGCCGAGCCGGATCTTCTCGTCGAGGACGTTGACTCCGGCGGCCTGTACGCGCACGAGGACGTCGGAGCGCCCCACGCGCGGTTCGGCAGCATCGATCTCCTCGAGCGGGCCCTTGAATGCCGAAACGGCGTACGCCTTCATCTGTCTGTCGTGCTCCTTCTCGTGGGCGAGGCGACGCGTTCCGCCTCAGTATCACCAACTGTACTCAATAATGAGCGTACTCGCTATTCCTGCAGCGAGCAGACGACCGAGACAGCTGGGATTCGCGCAGCCGGACATCGCGCCGCGGGGCGCCCGAGCGCCGGCAGCTGCCCGCCCGACACGGCGGCTCCCTTCGGCTGACGCGATCTCGGCCGCGCACCTCGTGGGGGCGTTAGCATCGCACCGATGGAACGCGCCGGACGAGAGGCAGGCCCGATGAGCCTGGATGACATCGACCCCACCGTGCCGCCTTCGGGCGAGGGCTGTGCCGACTGCGACGCGGTCGGCGGTTGGTGGGTGCACCTGCGGCGGTGCGCCGTGTGCGGACACGTCGGATGCTGCGACACATCGCCGGCGCAGCACGCGACGGCGCATTTCCACACCAGCGGGCACCGCTACGTGCGCAGCTTCGAGCCGGGCGAGGACTGGTTCTGGGACTACGTCGCCGACGACTACGTGGATGGGCCCGACCTCGCACCGCCCGTCTCGCGACCGGTCGCGCAGCCGTCGCCCGGTCCCGCCGGCAGGCTGCCCGCCGACTGGCGGGAGCTGATCCACCGATGAGGTCGCACGAGATCTCGCCGGCGAAGCAGCGCGAGATCGAACGCATGATGAAGCCGGCGCTGACGGACGCCCAGTGGCAGCGGCTGGTCGCCTTCGGCGAGCCGCAGGAGGTCGCGGAGGGCGACTACCTCTTCCAGGCCGGCGATCTGGACTACGACCTGATCCTGGTCGACACGGGCGAGGTCGAGATCGTCCGTGTCGCGTTCGGCTGGGTCGACGAGACGGTGGTCGGAACGATGGGGCCGCGCAGCTTCGTCGGCGAGCTGGGCCTGCTGAACGGGCAGGGTGCGTTCCTGACGGCTCGCGCCTCGCGCGCCGGCCGGATGCTGCGCGTCAGCCGGGCGCGCCTGCGCCTGCTGATGGCGGAGGACGACGAGCTCTGCGACATCGTCCTGCACGCGCTGTGGGCCCGGCGCGAGATGCTCCGCCGCGGACCGGCGGCGCTCACCCTCAAGCTCGTCGGCCCGCGGTCGTCGCGCGACTTCCTCACCCTTCGCCGATTCGCGGAGCGGCTCGACCTGGTCCACACGGCGGTCGAGCTGGTCCCGGGCGAGCTCCGTGCCCTCGCCGAGCACGGGATCACGCTCGACGACCTCCCGGTCGCCTTCATCCAGGGCGAGCCGATGCCGCGGGCGACGCCCGGCCTGGTCGCCGAGCGCCTCGGGCTCAGCTACCAGGCGCGCGCCGACGAGGTGGTCGATCTCGTCGTCGTCGGCGGCGGACCGGCTGGACTGGCCGCGGCGATCTACGGGGCATCCGAAGGCCTCGACACGGTGCTGCTGGATGCGGTCGCGCCGGGAGGGCAGGCCGCGGCGACGTCGCGGATCGAGAACTTCCTGGGCTTCCCGTTCGGAGTGAGCGGGGGCGATCTCATCGACCAGGCCTCGCTGCAGGCGCTGAAGTTCGGGGTCCGCGTCTATGCGCCCTGCGAGGCCGTCGACCTCAGGCCCGTCGGCGACGACATCGACATCGCGCTCACCGACGGGCGCCTGATCCGCACGCGGACGGTGATCGTCACCTCCGGCGCCGCCTACCGCACCCTCGACCTGGAGCGGTGGAGCGAGTTCGAGGGCGCCGGCATCTACTACGCGGCGACGCCGCTCGAGCTGCGCCAGGTGCTCGAGTCGCCGGTGGTGGTCGTGGGCGGTGCCAACTCCGCCGGCCAGGCGTCGTTGTATCTGGCGGCCAACGGATGCCCCGTGCACCTCGTGGTGCGCGGCTCCGACCTCGGCACCCGGATGTCGTCGTACCTGGTCGATCGCCTGCTCGAGGACCCGCGCATCGACGTCCACACCGGGTCTCGCATCGTGGGGCTCGACGGCGGTTCCGCGCTCGAGCGCGTGAACATCGATTCGGTCGGGGATGTCGCGGCCCGCGGCCTCTTCTGCTTCATCGGCGCCGAGCCCGCCACGTCCTGGCTCGCCGAGCTCGACCGCGACGCCGACGGGTTCCTGCGTACCGGCACGGACGTCTCGGTCCAGTCGCTCCAGCGCTGGCAGGGGCTGGGGAGGGAGCCCCTGCCGTTCGAGACGTCGGTGCCGCGGATCTTCGCCGCGGGCGACGTGCGCCGTGGGTCGATGAAGCGCGTCGCCGCCGCGGTCGGCGAAGGCTCCAGCGCCGTCGCGTCGGTGCACCGCGCGCTCGCCGACTTCCGCTGAGGCCCGCCGGGTGAGCTAGGGCCGGCGTCGCGGGCGGCCGCGTCAGATCACCCCGGCCGCCACCAGCCGGGAGCGGACGCCGGCCAGCGGGATCGCGTGCGCGCGGTTGCCGTCGGCGTGCACCTGCGTGGTCGCCATCAGGATCGAGTTGACCAGTGCCTCCTCGACGGCGTCCAGGGTCGCATGCAGCAGCGGGGAGAGGGTGGCATCGGCCGGCGGCATCCCGCTTCCGACCGAGAAGGCGATCGCGTAGTCCCCGCTGCCCTGCGAGAAGTCCGAGCCGACGCCGCGCAGCGCGAAGATGGCCCGGCGCGCGCATCGTGCGAGCTGCCGTGCATCGACGGGCGCATCCGTCGCGACGACGATCATGCACGAGTTGCCGACGGTCTCGGCCGGCGGCGCGGAGACGAGCTCGTCCGCGGGCATCGGCACCCCGGCGATCGACAGTGTGCCGCTGAAGTTCGACTGCACGAGCGCGCCGATCGTGTGCTCGCCATCGCCCACGGGCACCTCACGGGATGACGTGCCGATGCCGCCCTTGAAGCCGAGGGCGACCGTTCCGGCGCCCGCGCCGACGCTGCCCTCGGCAACGGGGCCATCAGCGGCGGCGGTCAGGGAGTCTCTGACATGCGCGTCGCCGAGCGGACGGGAACGGATGTCGGACAGGAAGCCGTCGTTGGTCTCGCCCACGACCGGATTGAGCGTGGTGGTCCGCTCGTAGCCCGGCTGCTCGAGCACGTATCCCAGCAGTGCGTCTGCGACGCGGTAGACCGACAGCGTGCTCGTCAGCAGCACGGGCGTCTCGAGGGCGCCGAGCTCTTGAAGCTGGGTGACTCCGACGAGCTTGCCGTAGCCGTTTCCGACGGCCAGGCCCGCCGGCAGCCAGCGCCGGTCGGCACGCAGCTCGGTGGGGACGATCGCGGTCACTCCGGTGTGGAGCCGATCGGTGTGCACCGTGGAGTGCCCGACGAGCACGCCGGGAACGTCGGTGATCGCGTTGTGCCGACCTCGGGCGAAGGCGCCGGGCCCGACTCCGAGGTCGGCCAGACGTGAGCGGGGCTCGTCGGCGGTCATCGGCACACCCTCTCCAGGTATCTCATGCTGTCGTTCTCGGGAATCGTCGGCGCGCCTCGTCGCGGTCACCGCTCATCAGAGCCGAAGGCCGGTACCCCGCCGACGACGGTCGCGAGGGGGCGGATGCCCACGATGTCGGCCGGATGGACGCGGAATGGGTCGCCGTCGAGCACGACGAAGTCGGCGAGCATCCCGACGGCGAGGCGTCCGAGGCGGTCGTCGAGCCCTGCCGCGTAGGCGGGGGCCGCCGTGTAGGCGAGCAGCGCCTCTTCGGTCCGCAGCGGGCGCACTCCGCGTTCCGCGCCGATCGGCGAGGCGGCCGTGCTGCGCACGAGAGCATCGCGGATGCCGCGCAGCGGCGCGGACGGCTCGACGGGGGCATCGGAGCCGAAGGCGACGACCGCGCCGGCATCGCGCAGTGCGGACCACGCGTAGCTGTCGAGATCACGGCCGTGCAGCAGCCGCGACACCAGGGGGATGTCGCTCGCCCAGTGGGTCGGCTGCTGTGAGGCGATGACGCCGAGTGTCGCGAACCGTGCGGCGTCGCCGCGGGCGAGGTGCTGCGCGTGCTCGACCCGCAACCGCAGCCCGGCGCGCTGCGCCGCCATGTGGGCGGTGGCGTACGCGTCCAGCACGAGGGCGTTCGCCCTGTCGCCGATCGCGTGCGTGGCGACGGCGATGCCCGCGCCGACGGCCATCGTCACCAGGCGCGTGAGCTCGTGCGGATCGAGCACCTCGATGCCGTGATTGCCGGGCTCACCGGCGAAGTCCTCGCCCATGTGCGCGGTGTGCGAGCCGAGTGCGCCGTCCGAGAACAGCTTGACCGGCCCGTCGGTGAACCAGTCGTCGCCGGCGCCGGTACGGCGGCCCGACGCGATGGCCTCCTCCAGTGCGTCGGCGGGCGTGCCCTTGTGCACCCGCACACGCAGCCGGCCGGCATCCTTCAGCCGCAGGTAGGCATCGCGTGCGTCCTCGCCGTCGAAGTCCGTGATTTGCGTGACGCCCTGAGACAGCAGCACCTGCTGTGTGCGTTCCAGCAGGCCGGCCAAGTCCATGGGCGATACCCGCTCGGCGTGCGCGAGGACGGCGCCGACCGCCGTCTCGCGAAGGAGCCCCGTCGCCCTGCCGGCCGCGTCCCGCTCGATGCGTCCGCCGACCGGGTCGGCAGTGGCGTCGTCGATGCCGGCGCGACGCAGGGCCTCGGCGTTCGCCCACGCCGAATGGCCGTCCACGCTCGACAGGCACACCGGTCGGTGCGGCGCCACGGCGTCGAGCGCGGCGAGGGTGGGCTGCCCGTCGGACCACGCGTTCGCGTCCCATCGCCCGCCGACGACCCAGCCGTCGCCCGGCAGCGCCCGCACGTGCGCATCGATGCGGGCGAGGGCGTCTGCAAGGCTGCGCGTGTCGCGCACGTCGAGTTCGTCCAGACTGCGCGCCAGGCTCGCGGTGTGGATGTGCGCGTCGTGGAATCCGGCGATGACGGCCTCGCCCGGGAGGTGGCGCACGACGGTGCCGCTCGGAGCGCTGCTCGCTACGGCATCCGCTTCGCCGATCGCTGCGATCACGCCGTCGACGACCAGCATCGCCTGGGCGATGCCGCCGCGGCCGTCGAGCAGGTGGATTCTCGGGTGGCGGTACAGCGTCGTTGCCATCAGCATCTCTCGCAGGTCTGTCGTGGGCGGCGGTGCGTGATCACGCGAGGTGACGGCTGATCACGGCGCGACGCGGTAGTGGTCGGCGGCGCGGGCGCTCTCGCCCTGCGGCTTCAGGCCGGCCGCGTCGGCGACCTGCACCGTGAACTCCTGCACGAGCGGCTCGCGAAGACCGATCATGCGCACGTCGCACACGAGCGCCCCCCTCTCGCATGGAACCACCCACCGCAGCGTGGAGCGATCCGACGCCGAGAGCACGCGTCCCGCGAACGGTGCGGCATCCGTTCGCATCGGCCCCACCTCGGCGAGCACCTGCAAGATGTGCCGCGACCGCACCTCGTCGGGGACGTCGCGCAGGACGTTGCGGGCGAGCAGGTCCGACGCCGCCGAGAGCGGCTGCCCCTCCGCCAGGAGCGCGTCGATCCGGGCGGCTGCGGCGAGGGTCGCCGTCCATGGCCGCACGATCGCGGCGGGGGCGTCGACACGGGTGAGGACGCCGTGCAGCACGTCACCGGCGATGGCGCCGGCACCGTACGCGTCCGAGTTGCCGAACACGACCACGCCGATCCCGGTGGTGGGGTGCCACCGCATGTGGGACGAGAACCCGGGCAGGCCGCCGGCGTGGAGCACGACGCGACCGAACCTGCGGTCGTGCTCCACGACGAGTCCGTACCCGTACCCCGCGCCCTCGAGCTCTCGGCCGGGTGACGACCGCTCGCTCGTCGGGATGAGCGTGCGGACCGTCTGCATCTCGCGACGGGATGCCGCGGCCAGCACGTGCCCGTCCGCCGGTGCCTCGTCGAACGCCGAGCCGAGGAAGTGCATCCAGGTCGCGACGTCGTCGACGGTGCTGAAGAGGCTGCCGATGCATGCCAGCGCACCGGAGCCGACGTACGGTTCGGGGGTGAACGTGAGTCCGTCGTCGAACGTGCGGAAGCCCGCGGCAAGGTCGTCATCGTCGTCGTAGAGCTGTGCGTCGGGGCGGGTGTCACGCAGACCGAGGGGGTCGAGCACGCGCTCGCGCACGACGTCTTCGACGTCGCGGCCGGTGACGGCCTCGATCGCGCGGCCGACGAACGAGATGCCCAGATTGGAGTAGTGGTACTCGGTCGCGGGCTGCGCGGCCAGCGGCACTCCCGCCGCAACGAGCGCGGCGATCTCGGTCCGCGAGGAGCCGAGGTTCTCGTCGCCCCACGGGTTGTCTTCGGCAAGGCCGCCCCGGTTCGACAGCAGCGCGTCGAGGGTGAGCCGCGCGTCGTGATCGCCGAAGCGCGTGCCCGCCAGTTCAGGCACGTAGTCGGCGGCGGGCGCGTGCAGGTCGAGCAGCCCTTCGTCGCGGAGCGCGAGGGCCGTCGCAGCCAGGAAGCTCTTCGACATCGACGCGATCCGGAACACGGTGCCGTGCCGAGTGGGCGAGCCGTCACGGCGCGGCTCGCCGTGCGCGGACACCGCGACCACTCGGCCGCTCTGCACGACCGCGGCGACGGATGCCGGCGCCCGCCGCACAGTCGCGTCGTCCAGTCGCTCGTCCAGGGCGTCGCGCGCGTGGCCGGTCAGCGCACCGGTGCCGGTCTCGGCAGCCGTCGTGCTCACGCCGGCCGCCGCTCCGTGGCGAACGACCGCACGTGCTCCGCGAAGCCGGCGACGAACGCCCGCGCCGAACGCGTGTTCTGATCGTCCACCGCCCGCGCCTCGGCGACCAGCTCGGCGACCGGCCGATCACCCGGGCCGGGCGAGACCGGCTCCTGCCACCGCGCGAGATCATCGGCGCATACCTCGGGGTGGAACTGCACGCCGTAGACGCGCTCGCCGAGCCGGAACGCCTGGTGGGGAACGGCGGCGCTCGATGCGAGCAGGACGGCATCCGGTGGCAACGCCGTGATCATGTCCTGGTGGTTCTCGATCATCGGGGCGCCGTCGCCCAAGGCCGTCGTGAGGGGATCCACGCGGCCGGCGTCCGACGGCGTGATGAGCGTGGCGCCTCGCTCCTTGGGGCCGAAGTTCGCCCGCACCTCTCCGCCGGCGACGTGCGCGAGCAGCTGCCCGCCGAGGCAGATGCCCAGGGTCGGCAGATCGGCATCGATGGCCGCCTGCGCGAGCACCCGCTCCTGCGCCAGCCACGGCGCGCTCTCGTCGTCGTCGGGCATCAGCCCGCCGCCGAGCATCGCCAGTCCGGCGTAGCCGTCGAGGTTCTGGGGCAGTCCGTGCGCCCCCAGCACGGCGTCGACCGCGATGCCCTCGTCCTCCAGCCACGTGCCCAGTCGTCGTGGTCCCGACGTCTCGGCGTTGACGACGACCAGGACACGGGGGCGCTCCGGCGCGCCGCCCACCGGGCGGGCGGCGGCATCCACTGCGGGAGTCAGCGCCGCCGGAGCCGGCAGCGGGGCGGTCCCGGCCAGGAAGGCCAGGTGGTCCTGGTCGGAGGCCTCGAGGACTCGCAGCACGTTGGCGTGCCCGAGCCCCTGGAGGTCTGACTCCGACCAGCCGCGGCTGCGGAGCTCGTCGAACAGGTCCTGATAGTGCGAGACGTCCTCCAGTCCGTCGGGCATGGCATCGGTGCCGTCGTAGTCGGCGCCCAGTCCCACGGCGTGCACGCCGGCGACATCCCTCACGTGCTCGATGTGATCGGCGAGGTCCGGGATGCCGACCGGCGGGGGCTCGCCCTCCTCACCGTTCTGCACCCACGCGTGACGCGCCGGAGACAGGAACGAGGGCACGAAGGCGACCATGACCACGCCGTCCCGCTCGCCGATGGTGCGGAGCACGTCGTCCGGCACGTTGCGCGGATGCGCGCACAGGGCGAAGGCGGCGGAATGGCTGACGATGACCGGTCGCGAGCTGACGGTCAGCGCATCGCGCATCGTCTGCGGCGAGACGTGGGCGAGATCGACCAGCACCCCGATCCGGTTCGACTCGCGCACCACGTCGCGGCCGAACGCGGTGAGCCCGCCGTGGCGGGCGTCGTCGGTGGCCGAGTCGGCCCAGTCGATCGTGCGCGACCAGGTCAGTGTGAGATAGCGCGCGCCCAGGCGGGCGTACTGACGCAGCACCGCGAGCGAGCCGCCCAGCTGTGCGCCGCCCTCGACGCCGATCAGTGAGGCGATTCGGCCCGCCTGCATCGACTCCCGCACGTCCTGGGCCGTGCGGGCGAACCGCAGCCGGTCGGGATAGGCGGCCACGAGGCGCTGGACGAAGTCGATCTGCTCGAGCGTCGCCGTCACCTGCTCCGCGCCCGTGAGGAACGGATCGACCCAGACCGACCAGAACTGGCCGCCGACACCGCCGGCCTCCAGGCGCGGAAGGTCGGTGTGGAGATCGGGCACCACCGCGTCGAGCCCGTCGGTGGTGTAGCCGAACCGCTCGCGGCGTGCCCAGGCGAGGTCGTTGTGGCCGTCGACGACGGGGATCATGGTGCTAGGCCTTCCGTGCGTCCAGTGCGTGATTGAGGCGGTCGCTCAGGCGACCGTCGACGGTGAGCGGCTCGCCGTCGAGCGATCGCACCGGGGCCGCGCCGCGGGTGCTCGAGCAGAGCCAGACCGCGTCGGCGCGTCGAAGCTCGGCGACATCGATCCGACGCGTCGCCACCGACTCGCCCCAGCTCGCCAGTGCCGCGAACGCGTCGCTCTGGGTCGTGCCCGGCAGCAGGCCGAGCTCGACCGGAGGGGTCACGTAGACCCCGTCGATACGAGCGATGACCGTGGCGTTGGGGCCCTCCAGGACGAAGCCGTCGATGCTCGTGAAGATGACGTCCTGCGCCCCGCGCCGGCGTGCCTCCCGCAGCGCCGCCATGTTGACGGCGTACGAGAGGGTCTTGGCGCCCTGCAGCAGCCACGGGGAGGTCTGGGCGACATCGTGGCGGTAGCCGCGGTCCAGCAGCACCACGTCGAGCTCCGGCGCACCCGACGCGGAACGGCTGTCGGGAGCGAAGCCGAGCGCCCAGCCGGTCGGCGCGTCGCCTGCCGCCTCATCGCCGCGCGACATCACGAACTTCACCGCGCCGCGGCGCGTGTGCTCCTGCAGCGCCTCGGCGGCCGCGGCGACCGCGCTCAGCCACAGGTCCCGTCGTGGGGCGGGAAGATCGAGCATCGCCGCAGACCGCTCGAAGCGGTCCAGATGCGCCGCGAGCGCCTGCGGCACACCGTCGACCACGACGACGGTCTCGAAGATGCCGTCGCCGCGCGTCGCCGACAGATCGGTGGCGGTCAGCAGGCCGTGTCGCGGCTCGACGCGGGTCAGACAGTCGGCGGGATCGGCGGCCGAGGCCAGGTCGAGCCTGTGGAGGGTGAGGGGGAGCACGGCGTCCTTTCGGGTCAGCGGGCCGCGGCCGCGTCAGCGGCAGGCAGGGTGTCGAGCGTGCGAGACGCGTTACTGAGCACCCATTCCACGTCGACCTCGTGGCCGAGGCCCGGCGCAGTGGGGACCTGCACGACGCCCTGGCGGGCGATGACCGGCGGTACGACGACATCGCGTGCGTAGTACTTGTCGGAGCCTGAGACATCGGAAGGGAGCGTGAAGTTCGGAAGCGACGACAGGGCGACGTTCGCGGCTCTACCGACGCCGAACTCGTGCATCCCGCCGCACCACACCGGAACGCCCGCATCCTGGGCCATGTCGTGCGCGCGGCGGGCGCTGGTGAGGCCGCCCATGCGCGAGACCTTGATGTTCAGGACGCGACCGGCGTCGAGCGTCAGCATGGTCTGCAGGTCGGCGATGTCGACGATCGACTCGTCGAGGCAGATCGGCGTCGACAGCACCGCCTGCAGCCGAGCGTGCGCCACGAACTCGCGCGGCGCGTAGGGCTGCTCGATCATGGTGAGAGCGTGCGCGTCGAGCGCTCGCATCACCGCGGAGGTCTCTTCCGAGTCGGTGTAGGCGCCGTTGGCATCCACATGCAGATCGAGATCTGGGTACGCCGATCGCACCGCCCGCACGGGTTCGACGTCCCAGCCGGGCGCGATCTTGAGCTTGACGCGGGCATAGCCGGCGTCGACCTGCCGCGCGACCTCCGCGAGCAGCTGGTCGACGGTGGGCTCGATGCCGAGCGAGACTCCCGCGACGACATCGGTGCGCGTGCCGCCCAGAGCGCTCGACAGCGAGAACCCGGCCGCCCGGGAGTACAGATCCCACGCGGCGATCGAGAAGCCCGCCTTCGAGAACTCGTGACCGCGGATGCGATGCCAGCTCGCCTCGAGCTGCTCGGGGACCTCCCACTCTGCGCCGGTGACGGCCGGAACGAGATAGCGCTCGGCGATCGCCCACGCCGTCACCGTCGTCTCCGGGCCGTAGAACGGATCGGCGGGG
>NZ_JBJDRK010000029.1:0-59547 GCF_044987405.1 Microbacterium sp. ZW T2_14
ATCACGATCGATGCGGATGCCGCCGGCCGCGGCTGGTTCGTCGACGCGACGCCGTCCGCCTCGAGCGAGTACTCGCTCGGCTCGGGAGACACCGTCCGCACGCGGCCCGGCGTCGGCTCCAGCGGTGAGGTGTCGCTCGCCCGGGCGCAGGCTCTCGTGCATGATCGCGTCGTTGCGGCTCACATCGGCGCGGCCGAGCAGATGCCCGATCTCGTGCGCGAGCACCGTGCGAAGGTCGAAGTGCCCGGCTGCCGGGCCCGAGGGCCGCGCGCGGACGGTGTCTCCCGAGCCGAGCGAGTACTCGCTCGAGGCGGACGGCGTCGCGTCGACGAACCAGCCGCGGCCGGCGGCATCCGCATCGATCGTGATCGTGCGACCCGAGGTCACCGCGATCCGGTCGCCGCTGACGTCGCCGATGCGCACCGTCGCGCCGCGGAGGTCGGACGCGCCCCAGAGGGCGAGTGCCGACGGCAGGACGGCGGCGATGTCGGCGGCCGTGAGGTCGCTCGCGCCGGGCGCAGCGACGACCGGCGCTGCCGAACGCAGGGCGAGGTCTTCGGCGGCCACCGCAGGCGGCACGGCCAGAGGGGTGACGGCCATCGAGACCGCGACGATCGCGGCGATGGCGGCGGAGCGCGCGCGGGACATCGACGCGTTGCGCACAACGCCGACGACCACCCGCGCTTTCCCCATTGAGCCCTCCCCAGGGCTTCGGGTCGCGCCGGTCGGGCAACCCGATACAGACAGGTGCTCAGACCAGCACCCGCGTCGGATGATCCTCCCTCGACGCAGACGGTGTCAAGATACTGTTTTCTACAGCATCCGCGCACCGGGGGACGACTTACCCCGCGAGCCGCAGGAATCCGGTGAAAGCCAGCTCTCGGACGCGCGGGAACAGATCGGCGCGCAGGGCCTCGGCGTCGACGTCGAGCAGCTCGGCGATCGCATCCACGAGCACGCCGACGGGCAGATCGCCGTCGCACGCGCCGACGAGCGCCGCCGACGCGGGGTCGACGGAGAGGGCGCGCCCGAATCCGCCGCCTTGCCGCAGCTCGATGATCGTCGGGTCCTCGGCTCCGGGCAGGTGATGCCGCGCCTCCGTGACGTCGGGGGCGACGACGAGGACGGATGCCGCGAGCCCGGCGTCGTCGACGCCTACGAGGCGATCGTGGGCGTCGAGCGCCGCTGCCAGGTGGGCGCCGAGGCTGTCGCCGGCGAGCGCCGTGTGGAGCGACTCGTAGCGCGACAGCGTCGGCGAACCCTCGAGCGGACGCCGCAGCAGCAGGTAGCCGAAGCCGACCTCCGTCACCCCGCGCGCCGCGAAGTCGTCGAGCCACGCGTCGGCGAGGCGGGCGAAGCCGGGCGAGCCGGGCAGGGTGCCGCCGTCGCGCACCCACAGCTCGGCGTACGACAGCGGGTCGAGGCTCTCGCGCTCCACGACCCAGGCGTCCAGCGGCACGTCCGACGATGCGACCCACTCGCGCACGCGCTCGAGGCCGGGCACGCCGTCGCGCGTCTCCCAGTTGCCGAGCAACTGCGCCACGCCGCCGGGCGCGAGATGAGCGCCCACGCCGGCGACGAAGGCGGCCACGAGGTCGTCGCCCACCATGCCGCCGTCGCGGTATTCGTAGGCAGGCACGCCCGCGACACGTGGCGTGATGACGAACGGCGGGTTCGACACGATCCGGTCGAACTGCTCGCCGTCGACCGGTTCGAACAGACTCCCGAGGCGCACCTCTATGCCGTCGACGCCGTTGAGCAGAGCGTTGAGCCGGGTGAAGCCCAGGGCCCGCGGCGAGATGTCGGTCGCCACGACGTGCTCCACCTGCGCGCGGGCGCGGAGCGCCTGGATGCCGCATCCCGCGCCGATGTCGAGCCCTCGGACGGCCGGCGTCGGCAGCTGCAGGCCCGCGAGCGTGAGCGACGCGCCGCCGACGCCGAGCACGTGATCCTCGGGCAGCGGACCGCCCAGAGCGGCCTCGTCCAGGTCGCTCGCGATCCACCACTGTCCGGTTCCGGACGCGTCCGCGTACGACTGCGGGCGCACCACCGCGAGCGGCTGCACGCTGCTCCCGGCGAGGGTCGCGAGACCGAGGTACGCGAGTCCCTCCGCGCCGGTGCGGACGAGGGCTCGATCGACGGATGCCGCGGCCTGCGGCATCCCGAGCACGAGAAGTCTGCCCAGCACGGCGAGGGGGTCGCCACGATCGCCGAGCGCGCGCGCCGCCGGTGATCTCAGCCCGCGGGCGATGGCGTCGTCGGCGGCGACGCCCCACGCGTCGCGGAGCGCCTCGGCCGTGAATCCAGCGTCACGGAGGTCGTCGGCGAGGTCACGGCACAGGGCGGGGTCCGGTTCGGGGAGCACGCGTCCATTCAACCGCGCCCCGCCCGCATGCGCCGCCCACGGACGCGCCGACCGGCGCCCAGGGACGCTCCGACCGGCGCCCAGGGACGCTCCGACCGGCGCACACGCGGCCCGGCATCGGGCGGGCTCGGAGGCGCGGACCGTAGAATCGCACTCGATCGTGCGGTCAGGCCATCGCACAGGAGCGAACCCCCCGACAGGATGATCGTGACCCCACCGCGAGCCCTGCAGCGTCCCGCGCGCCGCGCCCGGCGCTTCGCGACCGCCGCCGTCGCGACGGTCGCCGTGTTCGCAGCACTGCTGATGCCGGGTGCCGCGATGGCGGCGAGCCCCGAGCCCACGCCCACCCCGACCTCGACGATCCCCGCGGGCACCACGGTCTTCACGCTGTCGCCGCTCGCCAGCGGGATCGTGCGCCCCGGTGATGCGCTGAGCGTGACGGTCACCCTGCAGAACGGCACCGCCGCCGCCCTTCCCCCGTCCACGATGACGCTGTCGCTCGGGCGCACCGCCCTCGCCGATCGGGATGCGCTCGGCGAGTGGCTCGACGGCACCGACACGTCGCCCGGACTCGAGCCCATCGCGTCGGAGACCTTGAACGCCGTGCAGCCGGGGTCCTTCGAGCGGCGCGGCATGAGCGTCGCACCCGACGACCCGGCGCTCGCGGCACGAGCACCGGGTGTGTACCCGCTCGCCGTGTCGTATCCGGGCGACGACGGCACGGTGACGGCGACGAGCGCGATGATCGTGCCCCCGGAGGACGCGACGGATGTCGGTATCGGCGTGATCGTGCCCATCACGGCCCGGGCTCAGGGCGAGGGGCTGCTCACCGCGGACGAGCTCGCCGAGCTGACCGCGCCCGACGGCGACCTGACCAACCAACTGGATTCCGTGACGGGCACTCCGGCGATCCTCGCCGTCGCCCCCGCCGTTCCGGCGGCGATCCGAGTGCTCGGCACCTCGGCGCCGGAGTCCGCGCTCGACTGGCTCGCGCGACTCGAGGGCATCCAGAACTCCCGCTTCGCCCTGCAGTTCGGCGATGCGGACGTGACGGCGCAGCTGCAGGCCGGCCTGGCGCAGCCGCTCCAACCGACGTCCTTCCTCTATTACATGTCGCCCTCGGACTTCGCCACGCCCACGCCGACGCAGACGCCCACCCCGACCGCCACCGATCCGACGACGCCCGCCACGCCGACCCCATCGCCGACGCCGACGCCCGCCGACACGCTGCCGACCACCGAGGCGCTGCTGGCCATCGGCCCCGCCACCCGCCCCGGCATCTACTGGCCCGCCGACGGGACGGCCGACACCGAGATCGTGACGCGTCTGGGCGAGCTCTCCACCGACGACGCCACCACGGCCACCCTCATCCCGTCCGCCACGACGGATGCCGGCGCCGCCGGGCGCACGGTCTCGGCCACCGGCGTGGTGGACGACGCCGACGCGCTCGTGTACGACAGCGACGTCTCGTCGGCGCTGGACGCCGCGTCGCAGAGCGATGAGTCGTGGCTCCGCGGGGCGTCCCTCACCGCCGCGACGGCCTACCTGGCCTTCGCCACCGCCGAGGCCGACGGACCGCTCCTCGTGACCGTTGGTCGCGGCGAGGGACGTTCGCGCGTCGGGTTGGGTGCGGCGATCTCGGCCGCCTTCTCCGCCCCCGACGTCGCGGCGCGCACCCTGAGCACGGTCGCCGAGAGCGCCCCGCGCGAGCTCGAGCTGACCGGCACCGAAGCGTCGCCGGAACGTGCGGCTGCGGCATCCGCTCTCCTCGGCGAGGAAGGCGAGCTCGCCCGGTTCGCGACCATCCTCGACCAGCCGTCGCTGCTGACCGGTCCGGAGCGTGCCGAGATCCTGCAGCTGCTCGGCGTCGCGTGGATCGGCGACGCGGAGTGGTCCACCGCACTGGCCGAACACCACGCCCAGACGGCGGGCACGCTCGACTCCGTCGCGCTGCTGCCGACGAGTCCGAGCGACCTCTACGGCTCGAGCGCCGCACTGCGGTTCTGGGTGCGCAACGATCTGCCCTACCCGGTGAACCTCGTGCTCTACACGACGCGCGACAACCTCCGTCTCGATGTGCAGAGCGAGACGCCCGTCGTCGCGACGGCCTCCAGCAACACGCGCGTCGAGGTGCCGGTGCAGGCACGTGTCGGCCGCGGCGAGGTCACCCTGACCCTCCAGCTGCGCAGTCCCGCCTTCGTCGCGATCGGCCAGCCCGAGTCGGTCGACATCAATGTCTACGCCGACTGGGAGGGTGCCGGCATCGCCGCCCTCGCCGTGCTCGTCGGCGCGCTGCTGCTGATCGGCATCGTGCGGACGGTCCTGCGCATGCGCCGCCGGCGACGGGGGACGGATGCCGCGGCCGTCGGTCCGGATGAGGGCCCGGGTGCTGCGCCCGGCGGTGCGGGGGCCGATGCCGAGGCGGGCGACGCTTCGGTGCACGGCGCAGCTGAGGAAGATGCCAAACCTGCGCCGGACGAGCCTGCCGTGCAGAGCTCTCCCGGAGATGCGGGCACCACGGCCGACGCAGCACCCAGCGACGGGCCGCGCCGTTGAGCGGCATCGGGCGCGCGAGCGTCATGATCGGGGCGGGCACCATCGTCTCGCGGCTCACCGGGTTCCTGCGCGCTGTCGTGCTGGTCTCGGCCGTGGCGGCCACGAGCGCCGGCGGCAATGCGTTCACTGTCGCCAACCAGCTGCCGAACAACATCTACACGATCATCTCCACCGGTCTGCTGAGCGCCGTGGTGGTGCCACAGATCGTCAAGGCGGCGGCGCACGACGACGGCGGCCGGGCGTTCGTCTCCAAGCTGTTCACGCTCGGGGCTGTCGTGCTGCTGGGCACGACCGTCATCGCCACACTGGCTGCGCCGCTGCTCGTCGCCCTGTACGCACCCGAGTACAGCGCATCGCAGCAGGCACTGGCGACCGCTTTCGCCTACTGGTGCCTGCCCCAGATCCTCTTCTACGGGCTCTTCGCCATGGTGGGGGAATCCCTCAACGCGCGCCGCGTGTACGGGCCCTACACGTGGGCGCCGATCATCAACAACATCGTGTCGATCGCGGGTTTCCTCGTCTTCATCTGGCTGTTCGGCCCCGCCACTAAGGGGACCCTCTGGACGTCCGAGATGGTCGCGGTGCTCGGCGGCACAGCGACGCTCGGCATCATCGCGCAGACGGCGATCCTCTTCGTCTTCTGGCGCCGCACCGGCCTGCACATCCGTCCGGACTTCCGGTGGCGAGGCGTCGGACTCGGCCAGATCGGCAGGCTCGCGGGCTGGACGTTCCTCATGGTGGTGGCCGGCCAGCTGGCCGGTCTGGTCCAGTCCCAGGTCATGTCGAATGTCCCGGACGGCGCACCCGGCATGTTCGTCGCCGCGAATGCCTGGCTGCTGTTCATGCTTCCCTACTCGATCATCGTGCTGTCGATCGGAACCCCCTACTTCACGCAGCTGAGCGAGCATGCGAAGGCCGGGCGCGACGAAGAGGTCCGTGGTGACATCGGCCGAAGCATCCGCACGCTCGGCTTCTTCGTGGTCGTCGCGACGGCGGCGATGGCGGTCGCGGCGGTCCCGGCATCCCGGATCTTCACAGGCGATCCGGACGAAGCCGTCGGCGCTGCCGGAGTGCTGCTGTGCTACCTCGTCGGGCTCATTCCCCTCGCAGTGCTGTTCGTCGTACAGCGCACGTTCTACGCCTACGACGACACCCGCACGCCGTTCTTCTTCACCGTCCTGCAGTGCGCGCTCGTCGTCGCGTCGGCCTGGGGTGCACTCTGGGCCTTCAACGCCGGCATCCTCCCCATGTCGCAGCTCGTCGCGGCGGTGGCTCTCGGGCAGTCCGTATCGAGCGTCGTCCAAGTGATCGTCGCGACGTGGCTGCTGCACCGCCGGCTGGGCGGCATCCAGGTCGCCTCGTGGCTGACAGCGCTCGGTCGGTTCGCCCTGGCCGCTATCCCCGCCGGGCTCATCGGCTGGCTGACGTTCCAGCTCATGGGCGGAGTCGACGGCTGGGCCGTCTCGGACAAGATCCTCGGGGCTCTAGGTGCGGCGATCATCGGCATCGTCGTGATCGCCGTCTACGTCGGCATCCTCGCCGTCTTCCGCGCGCCAGAACTCTCCGTCGCCACCGGCCTCGTGCGGCGCTTCCTGCCCGGCCGGCGCTGACCCGTTCACGAGTCGGCCGTCTGGCGGCGCCTCGGCCGTACCCGCCGCCCGGCACGCCTGCAAGGGGGCGTGGTGCGGAATGCCGCGCGGTTACCATGTGTTGAGGCATCCGAGGCCATCGCGTCCGTCGCGGAACGCTTCGCAAGGCTTCATGAGGAAAGGTGCGCACGTGCGTCAGGTCATCATCATCGGCTCCGGTCCCGCGGGTTACACGGCGGCGATCTACGCCGCTCGCGCGAACCTGAACCCGCTCGTCGTCGCCAGTTCCGTCGAGGCCGGTGGTGAGCTGATGAACACCACCGAGGTCGAGAACTTCCCCGGTTTCCCCGAGGCGATCATGGGCCCCGACCTGATGGCGAAGATGCAGGAGCAGGCCGAGCGCTTCGGCGCCGAGGTGCTCTACGACGACGTCGTCGAGCTCGACATCGACGGCCCGGTCAAAAAGGTCACCCTCGGCAGCGGCGGCAGCCATGAGGCCGACGCGGTCATCTTCGCCACGGGTTCCGCACCCCGCAAGATCGGCATCGAGGGCGAGTCGCGCCTGTCGGGCCGGGGTGTGTCGTACTGCGCGACGTGCGACGGATTCTTCTTCCGTGAGCGCGTGATCGCGGTCGTCGGCGGCGGCGACTCGGCGATGGAGGAGGCGACATTCCTCACCAAGTTCGCGTCCAAGGTGTACGTGATCCACCGTCGGGACGAGCTCCGCGCGTCGAAGATCATGCAGCAGCGGGCGTTCAAGAACGAGAAGATCGAGTTCATCTGGAACAGCGAGGTGGTCGACATCCTCGGTGAGGACGCCGTGAACGGCATCGTCCTCAAGGACACCGTCGACGGGTCCACCCGCGAGCTGGCGCTGGACGGTGTGTTCGTCGCGATCGGCTACGACCCCCGCACCCACCTCGTGCACAAGAAGCTGGACCTGACCTCCGAGGGCACGGTGTGGGTGGACGGTCGCTCGTCGCGCACTTCGGTGCCCGGCGTTTTCGCCGCAGGTGACGTGATCGACCCGACCTACCGGCAGGCCGTCACCGCCGCCGGCAGCGGCACGGTCGCCGCGCTCGACCTCGAGCACTACCTCGCCGGCCTCGGCGAGGCCGGCGAGCCGGATGCCGCAGGCGACCAGATCGCCGGGTTGCCCGAGGTCGCCTCGGTCTGAGCGGTACGGCGTGGCGACACGCCCGGGAACAATCGCGCGACCGGCGCTGTTTGACACCACGAAAGACTTCCACCGAAGGAGAAATCAGATGACCGCCAAGGCGACGACCTCCGCCACGTTCGAGCAGGACGTGCTCCAGGCTGAGGGGCCGGTGCTCGTGGACTTCTGGGCAGAGTGGTGCGGCCCGTGTCGCATGGTCTCGCCCGTCCTCGACCAGATCCAGGCCGAGCACCCCGACAAGCTCACCATCCTCAAGCTCAACGTGGATGAGAACCCCGACCTCGCGATGAAGTACCAGATCACGTCGATCCCCGCGATGAAGGTGTTCAACAAGGGCGCCGTCGAGACGACCATCATCGGCGCCAAGCCGAAGTTCGCGCTCGAGAAGGATCTCGCCGCGTACATCGGCTGACCCCCAGTTCGACTGCACGAAGCCCTGCCGGTTCTGCCGGCGGGGTTTTCTGCTTCCCATCCGGGTTTCGTGACGTATGCCCGCTGAGGCATCCGTGATTCCTCGCGATTTCTTGTCCATCGGTGTCGATCTGGGCGAGGCTTGTTCGACGCACAGGGTGAAGGGGCCACTCGGCCCCCCGAAACCGGGCCCAGCCCCGACGGAAGGGAGACGTCATGCGTTACATGCTCATCATGCAGGTCGGTGCCGAGGCGGCAGCCGCGTTCGACCCCGAGGCCTTCGACATGGCGGAGGCGTACGCCGCCATGGGCGCCTACAACGAGGAGCTGCAGAAGGCCGGCGTCTTCCTCAGTGCCGAGGGCCTGTCGGATGCCGCGGAAGGCTTCCGCGTCGACTTCGACTCCGTTCCCCCTGCCGTGACCGACGGACCCTTCGCCGAGGCGCGCGAGGTGTTCACCGGCTTCTGGATCATCGAGGTGTCCTCACGCGAGGAGGCCGAGCACTGGGCCCGCAAGTGCCCGCTCGGTCCCGGAACGGTGCTCGAGGTACGCCGCGTCAACGATCTCAGCGACTTCGACCAGACCGACGAGTGGGTCGCCAAGGAGCAGGAGTGGCGCGCCGCCAACTCGTGACCCGGAGCCTCAGCCGGCCTCCGCGCGCACCGTCGGGTCCCACCGGCGGTGCGTGTTGGCGTCACCCAGCAGCGACCACACCGCCTTCGTCAGCGGAGGGTATTCGAGGGCGATCTGACGCAGCACGCGGTAGTGGCGGCTGGCGTTCGGACGGGATCCGCCGTCGGCAGCGATGTTCTCGGCCCGCAGCAGATACACGACGAGTTCGTCGACGGACGGCAGTTCGTCCATGAACTCCCACGGGTCTTCGCCGGCTCGCAGCCGTTCGTGCACCAGCACCGAGAGCTCGTCTGCGGCCTCCGCGCGCAGCAGCTCCAAACTCGCTCGCCGTCGCAGGGTGTGCTCGTCGTTCGCCACCAATCCAGGGTACGTTGCGATTCCGACACCGCGGGTCACCCCGCTTACGCTGAGGGCATGACCTCCGACGACGGACACGCGCGGCGTGCGGTCGAGGCCGTCTGGCGGGACGAGTCGGCTCGCATCGTCTCGGCGCTGACCCGTCACACGGGCGATTTCGCCTGGGCCGAGGATCTGGCGCAGGAAGCACTCGTCGAAGCCCTCGCGAGCTGGCCGGCCGGCGGCATCCCTGACAATCCCGGAGCATGGCTCATGTCGGTCGCCAAGCGGCGGGCCATCGATGGGTGGCGACGGCGCGAGCGGCTCACGCAGCGAGAGCCGCTCTTCGTCACCGAGGCGCTGCAGCGAGAAGCGGTCGATTCCGTGCCCGAGCAGGCGGACCCCGACCACATCGACGATGACATCCTGCGCCTGGTGTTCGTCGCCTGCCATCCGGTGCTCCCCGCGCAGGCGCGGCTCGCCCTGACCCTGCGCACGGTCGCGGGCCTCACCACGGAGCAGATCGCGCGTGCCCTGCTCATGACTGTGCCGACGGTGCAGCAGCGCATCGTCCGCGCCAAGCGCGCACTCGCCGACGAAGGGGTGGCCTTCGAGGTGCCCGATCGTTCCGAGCGGCCGGCCCGGCTCGCGAGCGTGCTGCAGGTGATCTACCTCCTGTTCACGGAGGGGTACTCCGCCACGGAGGGGGAGGGGCTCGTGCGCGTCGACGTGGCACGTGAGGCGGTGCGCCTCGGCAGGCAGCTCGCCGCCCTCATGCCCCACGAGCCCGAGATCTGGTCGCTCATCGCGCTGATGGAGTTCCAGTCGTCGAGGTTCGCCGCACGCATCGATGCCGACGGCATGCCGCTGACACTCGAAGAACAGGACCGGCGTCGCTGGGATCGCTCGGCCATCGCCCGCGGCAACGAAGCGATGACGCGAGCACTCCCCGCGCCCTCCCGTGCCGAGGCCGGCTCGGCCGCCGCCGCCTCGCCGGAAACGGCCGCACGCGCCGGCCAGACGCGCGGCCGCGGTCTCGGCTATTACGGACTGCAGGCGGCCATCGCCCAGTGCCACGCCGTGGCCCCCGCCTTCACCGCGACGGACTGGGACCGCATCCTCCGGCTCTACGACGCCCTCGACACCCTCGCACCGTCGCCCGTGGTGCGACTCAACCGCGCGGTGGCTCTATCGATGACCGCCGGTCCCGAGCATGCCCTCGCAGAAGTGGATGCACTGGCGGACGAGCTCGCGGGATTCCGCCCGCTGCCCGCTGTGCGCGGCGAGCTGCTCGAGCGCCTGGGAGAGACGGATGCCGCGGCGGCCGCATTCCGCGAGGCCGCCGATCTTCCGGGCAACGACGCCGAAACGGCTCTGCTCCGACGCCGCGCGGCGCGCGCAGCGTCGGCGGCCCCGCCCTCCACCTGACGCCGGCTCGAGGTCACCGTTCAGCGGCGGCTCTGGTGCCCGTTGGCGAACCACCCGCCCCCGCGGGTGCGACTGCCGTCGGCGCTACGCCGGCCCGTAGCCCGTCTCGCCCAGTTCCTCGAGGATCCGGTTGAGATCCTCAATACTCGCGAAATCAATCGCGATCTGGCCTTTTCTGGCGGTCAGTGAGATCTTGACGCGAGTGTTGAGACGATCGCCGAGCCTCTCGCCCACCTCGTCGAGGTGGGCCCGGCGCGAACCGGCCTGGGGCTTCGCCGCACGCGTCGGCGAGGCATCCGGAAGCTTCGCCGCGGCCTCCGCCGCACGCACCGAGAGGTCCTCGTTGACGATCTTGTCGGCGAGGCGCTGCATCGCCGTCGCATCCTCGAGCGACAGGATCGCGCGAGCGTGGCCGGCCGTCAGCACACCGGCGGCGACGCGCTGCTGCACCGGCATCGGCAGCTTGAGCAGCCGGATGGTGTTGCTGATCTGCGGGCGCGAGCGGCCGATGCGTGTCGCGAGTTCTTCCTGGGTGATGCCGAAGTCCTCGAGCAGCTGCTGGTATGCCGACGCCTCTTCGAGCGGATTGAGCTCGGATCGGTGAAGGTTCTCGAGCAGGGCATCGCGGAGGAGGTGCTCGTCGGCGGTATCGCGCACGATCGCGGGGATCGAGGTGAGTCCCGCCTCCCGGGCGGCGCGGGTACGGCGCTCACCCATGATGAGCTCGTACTCGCCCTTCTCGTTGGTCCGCACGACGACCGGCTGCAGAACACCGAACTCGCGGACGCTGTGCACCAGTTCGGCGAAGTGCTCGTGATCGAAGTTGGTACGCGGCTGACGAGGGTTGGGGACGATCTCGTGCGGGTCGATGTGGGCGAGCCGCGCACCGGGAACCTCGATGAGGTTCTCCGGGACATCGGTGCCGGCCGTTTCGGGCGACGGTGCTTCGTCGACCGCGACCGCGCGGGGGAAGAAGACGTCGGAGGGACGGTCGTCAGCCTGCTCGTTGGTGGGGATCAATGCGCCGATTCCGCGGCCGAGCCCTGTGCGTTTCGCTGCCATCAGTCGCCCCTTTCGTTCGAGGCGCTGTCGCGCCGGATCATCTCAACAGCCGCTTCACGGTACGCGATGGCGCCGGCCGACTGTCCATCGTAGGCGAGCACGGACTGGCCGAAGCTCGGTGCCTCGGAAACACGCACCGACCGCGGGATGATCGTGTCGAGCACCTCTTTGGGGAAGTGCTCACGCACCTCATCGGCGACCTGCTGCGCGAGCCGGGTCCGCCCGTCGTACATGGTCAACATGATCGTCGACAGCTCCAGCCGCGGGTTGAGGTGCTTCTGGATCATCCGCACCGTGCCGAGCAGCTGGCTCAGGCCTTCGAGTGCGTAGTACTCGCACTGGATGGGAATCAGCAGCTCGGTCGCCGCCGTGAAGGCGTTGATGGTGAGCAGCCCGAGTGAGGGCGGGCAGTCGATCAGGATGAAGTCCAGCTGTCCCTCGTGGTTTGCGAGGTATTCGTCGACGGCGACCCGCAGTCGATGCTCGCGCGCCACTTGCGAGACCAGCTCGATCTCGGCGCCGGCGAGGTGGATGGTGCTCGGCGCGCAGAGAAGGTTGGGCGACTCCGGACTGACCTGGATGATGTCCGCGAGCGGGAACTCGTCGATCAGCACGTCGTAGACGCTCGGGATGTCGGCGGTGTGCGGAACCCCGAGCGCCGTCGACGCGTTGCCCTGCGGATCCAGGTCGATCACCAGAACGCGGGCACCGCGCTCGGCGAGGGCTGCCGCCAGGTTGACGGTGGTCGTCGTCTTGCCGACGCCGCCCTTCTGGTTCGAGATCGTCAGCACCCGGGTACGCCCGGTGAGTTGGACCCGCGCCTCGTCGAGCGCCTTGCGGCGGGCGGTCAAGTCGGCGAGCTCCCGCGCGATCGGAGAGTCGTCTTCGTCTTGCGCGATCGTGACGCCGTCATGCTGCGCGATGGGGGATTCCTCTTCCTGCGTGGCGGTGGTGCCCTCGTCGGTGGTGTCGTCGGTGGCATCGACGGACTCCGGCGCAGCGTCGCCTGCGGCGGCGAGATCAGCGTCACCGGCAGTGGCGCTGTCCGTCTCGTCGCTCGGGGTAGCGTCTTCGCTTTGTGCAGCGTTCTCGCTCGCCACGGCGTCTTCGCCCTGCGCGGCGTCTTCGCCCTGCGCGGCGTCTTCACTCGGGGGGAGTGGTTCGCCTGCCGTGAGCGCGTCATCAGGGGTGGGCGCTTCGCTCGGAGCGACCGCCTCCTGCGGCGCTGCGTCGTCGCTCGGCGCCTCCGCATCGACGACCGCGGGAGGCTCGGCGTCAGCGCTCAGTTCGCCGACGGTGGGGGCTTCGGCGGGTTCCGAGGCCCGGTCGTCCGCGTCGCGAGCCGCATCGCTTGACTCCGAGGCCGTCGAATCAACCGGCGTGGTGGCGTCCACGGCAGATCCCTCCGCTGAGCCGTCAGCGAGGGCATCCGTGGAGCGTGCGGGGGACTCCGGCGACGACACCGTGAGCGAACCATCGGACGAGAGGGATGCCGCGGCCTCGGTCTCGTCGGGTTGTTTCACGTGAAACTCTCCCCTTGTCGCGAGCCGCTCAACATCGCCTTCCACCTTATCCCGCCTTCCCCCCATCCCCAGCCGTCGGAGCCAGTTGTTCATGCGTTCCTTACCGTTGCGAGCGGGAATCCTGTCGCCTCTAGTCAACCCCGCCCAGGCTCCCCGGCCGCGCTAACCCGCCGCTGCGGCACGAAGCCAGCGGCCCGTATTTCTGCGGAGACACGGGGACTCTGCTGCATCGCGCGATACCGCCGGCGCACCGCCGCATCCGCTGCCCGGGGTGTTCGTCTCGCACAACTCGCCAACGCCGTTCTTCCGTTGCGAGACGATCCTCCATGGTCACAACGGGCCATCACGGCGGTCCCCACGCGCCAGGCCAGGCTGGCACCCGGGAGTCGGATCGGTGCGGTTTCACGTGAAACACGCTGGGGATCACACGCGCTTCGCGGAACAGTCCCCCGCGTCGCCCGCGCCGGCAGAACGCAGGTCACTGACCCCATGCCCCGGCGAAGCGGGGCACGGATTCCTCGTCCCGGGAAAGCGCCCGGGTCTCAGGCGGCGAGCGTCGGCCTGACCGGAACGTGTGCACATCGATGCCCGTTTCACGTGAAACATCGTCGATCCGGTGCGTGGGTGCCAGGGTCCAGGTTGGACGGGATCGCGTCGCCGCGGCCCCGCAGCTGCTCAGGGCAATCGGTCTAGTGGCAGCACAATGCGCCGATAGATTTCCAGCGGAGAATCGGCCTGGTCGCGCCCGTGCGCGCGGGGATATCCGTCGATGCGCCTACTCGTCACGAGACCGGGAACCTGCGGCCGGCAGGAGACATGACGTCGGGCGCGTGAGATGTGTGCGCAGGGGACCGCAACTGTCATCCCGGGTCGCGGACCGAGCCACCATCGGCGGGTACGCACGCCGTCACAGGCGCCCCACCACATCACCCTCGGCGCAGTCGCCGTGTGCGCCCCGGGGTGTCTGCGTTGAGGGTGTGTGGCCCCACCAGATTGATCGCCGACGGGCATCCAGTGTCGGTCCGAAGACCGCCGAGAGCACGTGGGTGGCCGAAGGACCCCACAGCAGAGCGCGGGGCCGCGGTTGTCTAGCGGTCCCGTCCGGCGCGGTGAGCGGAATCCGCACGCCACGCCGCGTTCGCACGCGGATGGGAACGTCTCCCCGGTGGCAAGCCGCTGTTTTCCTGTCATGCAGTCGGGGTTCCGCCCCCGGCTGACCCGGGATCCACCGGCGAGATGGGATCGCCCCCTTCTGGGGTGGTCGTGCGCACCGCACCGTCTCATCACCTCACCGTGCGAACCGCATCGATTCACCCACGCCGGGGAGCGGCGCCTGGGGAAGAGATCCGTGTGGTCGACCATCGGCCCTGTACCGGCGAGGGAGCACCCGCGCTGAGCAGCGTCTCGTCAACGCGGCGGCTGCGCACCGCCCGCACTCCATGGGGAGGGCGGCCCATCTCCGAGCCTAACCATTCGAATGGCGGCTTCTGGTCATGACCGCAACCTGTGCAGGACCCTGTATCGGCGAATCCCGAGCCGAACCATGGGAATGGGCGGCTTCCGGTCATGACCGCAACCGGTGCAGAACCCTGTACCGGCGAGGCGCCGGCTCAGCAGTGCCTCATCAACGCGGCCCTCGCTCACCGCGCGCCCGAGCGTGACCCGGCACATGAGAATGGCGGCCTTCCGTCATGACGGCAACCGGTGGAGGACTCTGTATCGGCGAAGGACCATTCCCTCAGCAGCCTCTCGTCAACGCGGCGCTTGCGCACCGCCCGACTTCCGTGAGGACGCGGCACGTCTCCGAGCCGGACG
Source organism: Microbacterium sp. ZW T2_14 (assembly GCF_044987405.1). Lineage (NCBI taxonomy): Bacteria > Bacillati > Actinomycetota > Actinomycetes > Micrococcales > Microbacteriaceae > Microbacterium > Microbacterium sp. ZW T2_14. Next base: position 14,896 of record NZ_JBJDRK010000029.1, read on the forward strand.
GTGAGATGGCGGCCTCCCGTCATGACCGCAACCGGTGCAGAACTCTGTATCGGCGAAAAGCCACGCGCTCAGCAGCGGCTCCTCAACGCGGCGCTTGCGCACCGCCCGCACTCCAATGAGGAGGGCGGCACATCTCCGAGCCGAACCATGAGAATGGAGGCTTCCGGTCATGACCGCAACCTGTGTAGGACTCTGTATCAGCGAAGCGCCAGCCGCTTAGCAATGCCCCGTCGGCGCGGCGCTTGGGCACCCCCCGCACTCAAGTGAGGACGCGGCACATCTCCGAGCCGGACGGTGAGAATGGCGGCCTCGCGTCATGACCGCAACCGGCGCAGGACTCTGTATCGGCGATGGGCCACGCGCGCTCAGCAGCCTCTCGTCAGCGCGGCGCTCGCCCACCCCGCGCTTCAGCGGGACCCGGCACATCCTCGAGCCGGACGGTGAGAATGGCAGCGTCCCGTCATGACCGCCACCGGTGCAGGACCTTGTATCCGCGAAGGGACACGCCTCAGCAGGTCTCGCGCACGCGGCGCTCGCCCACCGCGCGTTCCAGCGGGATCCGGAGCATCCCCGAGCCGGGCGGTGAGAATGGCGCCTACCGGTCATGACAGCGATCTGTGCAGAAGGATCTGGCCGCGCACTGCGGCCGCTCCATGTTTCACGTGAAACAACCGCGGCTCCGCGATCACATCAACCTGCTGGCGCGCAGCCCCACCCTGCGCGTCCGGCAAGCCACCCCGACCCTCTCTCCCGTCATGTCGCCCAGCGCACGGCTGCTACCCGACACGACGCCCAGCGTCGACGTGCACCTCTCGTCCGCGAGCGACTTCCTCACGGCATCGCCGCGATACCGATCACACGGAGGATCGCGCGTCTGATAGCCGGCCGACCCATCAGCCGCACGCGTCGCGCCGCCCGGCATCCCTCCGATGTCGCATGCATGCGGATCGGGTCAAGCCGCACTGACCGCCGCGTCCCCGTGCCCACGCGCGATCCGTTCGTTCGGCGGCGTCCTGACCGGCCCGTACGGCGTAGCGCCGGCCACCGGACGTCACGACACCTCGTGAAGTGTCTGCCGCGGACGCGTGCCGTGGGGCGCGCGGCTCGTGCGGGGGGCCGTCGCGACCTGAGCCCGGCGCAGACCGTCTTTGTCGGCCGTGATTTGCCCGAAGCTTCGCGCGCACAGCCGCGCAGGCCAGAGAATGCCAGCGCGGGGCTCACGCACCGTGGTCGCGTCAGGCTCCTACGCACTGCAAGGCAACATCGAGCCTGCGTCCGGCCCAGCTGGGCAGAATCCGCCGTAGCCGCGTCGCCGAACGGAAGGCGGAGCCACGGGCAGCGAGGGCCGGCTCTCCGTGCGGCGCTTTCCGAGCAGGGACGAGCCTGCTGCGCGATCCCCAGACGGCCGCCGGCACCACCAGTGGCGGCGCACACGGTCCCCGCAGGCCCAACGCTGAGTAGCGAAACGATCGTCGCCACCCATCAGTGAGCACCATACCCGGGGGTTCGGTGGGTCGTTCGGTTCTCAACTCACCCTCTGCAGCTCGCCGCGCGGTCACCTCGCCTCCGGAGATTCCGCTGACGCATTGTTCGCTTGCGCTGTGTACCGCATCTCATCCCTGACGGCACACGCACGTCCGCGCCACCCTCGGACCCATCACGACCGATTTCGGCCCGAGGAGTGCACTCTTCGCTGAGCGAGGGTACGCCCCTCGGTCATGCGCACAACGTGTGAGGCCGTCGTGATGGTCGGCCCTCACGTTTCACGTGAAACGGCCTCGACTTCTGGACAACCGTGATCGCGGGTGCCTCGTGAGGCACGACCGCCGCACGTGCAGTCCCGGCTTTCGCTGTTTCCACCTGCGACATCTTGTGGGGGACACGACGTCTCCTGGCCGCCACCCCCGCCACGACCCACGGGGTGCGGTGCCAAGATGCACCCCGTACCGCCCGGAGGCGACCTACATTCATCGGGCGGCACTCATGTTTCACGTGAAACGACTGCCTGTTCGCGCGCGCTCACCGTTCCAGCGCTCAGTGCGCGAGCCTCAATGAGCACCACGCTCCGTCGGCTGACCCACCGCGCAATCAGTCGTCAGTGACACAACGGGGAGCTCGCCTGATGGGAGCCGGTAGGGAAGTCCCCGCATCAAGCGACAGAAGCGGGCGCCCGGGCGCCACATCGCCGCACAGAACCACCGTCCTGGAGGCTGGGCGATCGATGCGATCTCCGTGATCGACCTGTCCCGCGGCTCCGTCGCCGACTCTCACTGAAGCCGCCGTCGCGGTGTCGACGTCTCCGCGCCGATTCGGCGCGGTCGGCATCCATAACGATGCTGGGCGTGTTTCACGTGAAACACGGGGGGCCTCGCGCACGCGTGCCTGGAGAGTAGGGCAGCTTGCGCGTTTCACGTGAAACATGTGGGGAGTTTAGACACGCCCGGCGAACTCCCCACGCCCGTCCGGCGGCTTCGGCACATCGGCCGCTTCTATGATCCACGCCTCAACCGTTGCCCCGAGGTGCCGGAACCGGATGATGCTGCCCCGGGGGAGGTCCCCGGCGAAGTCCTCATCGCCGCCCCAGACACCGATGTCGGCGATGAGTTCGCCGGTACCCGGCGTACAGGCCGCCTGCAGGGTGCGATCGCTCGATTCCTCGATGAGGATCAGACACGGATTGTCGAGTTCGTCGACTCCGCTCCACACGGCGACGCCATGGAACGCACCGTATGGGGTGAGGGACTGCTGATCGACGGTCCGATCCATGAACACGCCATCTTCACTGCTGAGCACGATCCAGCGATCGGCAGCCGGAGCGACGTCCGTCTGCGCGCCCGCCTGCAGGATGGCGGCCGGACGCGGCGCAAGTGCCCAGTAGACACCGCACACGACGGCCGCAGTCACCACCCCCGCGACAAGAGCCAGTAGGACAGAGCGCAGTGATCTGCTCCTCGTTCGGCGCCACGCAGCGCGATGCGCGCGGCGGCCGACGCCACTGCGTGGTGACGCACCCGGGAGGGGAGATCCAGCCTCGGCGATCCGGACGTCTTCGATCTGAGGCGTGGGGAATCCTCGCGGTTCGTCAGAACTGGCGATGGTCGTCTCCGACGATCCGAAGCCTGTGTGGCGTGCCTCCGCAATGGCGTGCCGATGCCTGTCCTCGAGCTCCGCGAGCCGTGCCGCCGCCGCGGGATCGCCGTCGATATCGGGTGCGGGTCCATATGCACGTTCCCTCAGTTCAGCGAGTTCACGCTCGATGTCGAAGGACCCACCCGACGTGCCGCTCATCATCCACCTTCGTCGGGCACCAGCAGGTGCACGTCCACCGCATCAGGGCGGAGAGTGAAGCGGTAAGCCGCACCCACGGGCAGTCCGTGTCTGACCGTATCGACGAACGTCGTGGCGCCCGGGGGAACGCAGGAGGCGCCCAGTACATCCTCCGTCTCGCGATGAATCGCGATGATGCAGGACGACCCGAGGGCATTCACCGCCGACCAGATCTCGATGCCTTCCTGTGTGCCGAAGTTGCGGAGAGTGTTGAGGTCGATCTCGAGGTGTTCCGCCTCGGGAGGCTCCAAAACTCGGAGAACGAGCGCATCAGGGAGAACGCGCGTCGGCTGCAGGGTTGCGTCCGGCTGCGCGGCAGGGCCTCGTGTGACCGCTGCCACGGCTACGGTCCCACCGATGACGACGCCGACTGTGAGGGCAAGCACCGCAGACCGCACGGAGCGCGAGCGCTCTCCCGCGCTCCGCAGATCACTCCCATGTTCGGCGCCCGAAGGCGTCGAGCTCCCCATGCGGCGCAGGCTACACCCGCACCCAAGCTGATGCCATGGCCCCGTTGTCGCGCAGCCAGCGGGGGAGGTCTGCGGCGATTGGTGTTTCACGTGAAACGTGTGGCCCGCGACCGTGAGCGGTAGCGATGAAGCGACACCACGTGCCTGCAATAGCGCCCCTTTACCCTCGAGTGCCGCCGGATGACATTCTGTGAGCTGCCGCGTGAACGTCGCTACCGGTTTATGCTCGCCCGCTTCCGGCCCGCAACTGCAGGCGCGCGGTTCGACCGACCCCACACCCCATGCCAGCGCTCTGGCGACCACGACCGCGCTGGTCGGGTCAGCGGTCCATGATCGATGCAATGTGGCGCCACCCCGAATCCGAGCAAGCTACACGCGGTCAGCGGCAACGGTGTGCCCTCCGGACGCCCCACCGGGAATCTGCCGTGGGCCGCCGATCGGACCCCATGACCACCGTTGCGGGAATGCAGCCCCGCTGCGCTCTCACCGTTTGAGGCCGACGTGTCGTCACACCGGCATCCGAGGCGCGATCTACCCCGTTTCACGTGAAACATGAAGACCAGTCCGACATGCGAACGACGTCAGAGGCGTCGACAAGATCGTCCGGAGCGACGGAGATCCTGAGGACGGACGCCTTCAGCCGGAACCGACCCTGTTCCCGTGAAACGCTCGGAGCACCTGTCGGACCCCGCGAGCGTGCGAGTGGGGGAGGGCAGCAGCCGTCGCCGCCGGCCACCACCACTGCCGCCAGCAGCATCGCCCTGGTCCACGGAGGACGACAACAACCCACCTGCACGACAGACACTTGGTCGACACGGAAGCCGCAACGGTGAGAACGTCCGGGCTCGCGCCAACACGCCGTACAGAACAGGGATACCGCCACGATGCGACGAGAGCGGGAGTGGTCAAGGCCGCCCGCATTCTGGGCGCAACGTCCTGCGGCACAGCCCGACGAGGTCGCCGCACAGCGGCTGACCCGGTTTCAGCGTACGGTGGCGCGAATCACGCGGGACGGTTCGGTGAGCAGACCCTCGCCGATCACTTCGACGCGTGCGTTCGTCACCTTGAACTTCCGCAGCTGCTTCTCGGCGGCCTCGATCTCGTTCGTGGCGCTGGTGCCCTTGAGGAGAATGAGTTCACCACCCGGGCGGACCAGGGGAGCGGTGATGGGCACGAGGGTGCGGAGTGCGCTGACGGCGCGTGCCGTCACGGCATCGAGCACAGGTCCCTGCTTCCAGTCCTCGGCGCGCGCGCGCACCACCTCGACGTTCTCGAGTCCGAGAGCGTCGACCTGCTCCGACAGCCACGCGATGCGGCGCTCCATCGGCTCGATGAGCACCCACTCCACGTCCGGGCGGGCGATCGCGAGCACGAGCCCGGGGAGGCCGGCACCTGAGCCCACGTCGCCGACTCGTCCTGAGAACAGGGGTGCGATGACCGCGCTGTTGAGGATGTGACGCGACCACAGACGTGGGGGCTCGAGCGGACCGATCAGGCCGCGCTCCTCACCGTGCTCAGCAAGCGCGTCCGCGAACGCGCGTGCCACCTCGATCCGGTCGCCGAAGATCTCGGCGGCGGCAGCGGGCTCTTGCTCGATGTCAGTCATCGACGGTTCCACGAAGTCGAATGTTCCACGTGAAACCGCGGCTCAGCCGCGACGGATCACCGTGTGGCGGTCGGCGCCTTCGCCGTACGATTCCGACACGAATCCGCGGTCAGCGACGATGTCGTGGACGACCTTGCGCTCGTAGCTCGACATGGCGGGCAGCGAGGCCTGCGAGGCTCCGTCGTCCAACCGCGCGATCGCACGATCGACGAGGGCCTCGAGTTCGTGCTGGCGCGCATCCCGCGAGCCGCCGACGTCGAGGATCAGTCGCGAGAACCGGCCGGTGCGGCTCTGCACCGCGATGCGGGTCAGCTCCTGCAGCGCCTGCACGGTGTCGGGCGCCGCGATGAGCGCCACCGATCCGCCCGACGGCGCGGCGACGGAGACATAGGCGCGGCCGGCGCGCACGTCGAGGTCGAGATCGCCGTCGATGTCGGCGATGTCGAGCAGTCCCTCGATGAAGTCGGCGGCGATGTCGCCTTCCTCTTCGAGTTGGGCGACGGTGGCGGGCGCCCGCTCGTCGCGCGTGTCGACGGGTGCGTACTCAGGGGACGTGGTCATGGCGTGATCCTCGTGTGCGTCGGTCAGGAAGCGGCGCCGGAACCGGCGGAGCTGCTGGGGTCGGGGTCACCGGCGGCCGGGCTGCCCGGCTTCTGGCCCGGCTGCTTCTGGGCCTGCTTCTTGGCGCGCTGCTTGCTGACGGGCTGCTGGCGCTTGGGTGTCGTGGCCTTCGCCTTCTCGGCCTCTTCGTACAGGCGCTGCTGCTCGGCGACGTACTTCTCCATCGGAACGACCTTGCCGGAACCGTCGATCGCCTTGCCCTTGCGCGCCAGACGCTCCTCCCGCGCCTTGGCCGCGTCGGAGCCGGGCGTCGGCATCTCACGGATGACGAGGAACTGCTGACCCATCGTCCACAGGTTCGACACGAACCAGTAGATGACGACGCCGAGCGGGAAGAAGACACCCGAGAAGATGAAGCCCAGCGGAAGGATGTAGAGCATGATGCGCTGCATCTGGTAGGCCTGGCCGGTCTTGGCCTCGGGGGAGAGGTTCTTCGAGATGATCTGCAGCTGCGTGAAGAACTGCGATGCGATCATCAGCACGACGAGGGTGATCAGGATGATGATCGCCGGGGTGTTGCCGGTCTGGAACGCCTGGATGAGGGTCTCGTGCAGCGATGCGACGCCGAAGAGCTTGGCGTTGTAGAACTCGGCGGTGAGTTCGGCGCTGAGAAGTCCGACACCGCCGGTGCCGGCGTTGTAGTGCTTGGTGACGTCGCTCAGCACGCTGTACAGCGCGAAGAACACGGGCATCTGCACCAGGAGCGGAAGACAGCTCGACACCGGCGTCGTACCGTGCTTCTTATACAGCGCCATCGTCTCGCGGCTCATGGCCTCACGAGACAGCTGATCCTTCTTGCCCTTGTACTTCTCCTGAACTTTCCGCAGTTCAGGGGCGATTTCCATCATCTTGCGCTGACTCTTGATCTGGCGCACGAAGAGCGGGATGAGAGCGGAGCGGACAACGACGACGAGGCCCACGATCGACAGCACCCAGGTGATGCCGTCGGCGGCCGGAAGGCCGATCGCCGTGAAGAACCAGTGCCAGAAGACCAGCACGGCTTCGACGGCCCACTTCAGCGGCCAGAGGATGATGCCGAAGAGGTCGAAGCCTCCGCTGGGCGCTGCGGGCGACGGCGAAGGCGTCGAGGCGAGGGCTGACAAGAGATCCATGTGGAGGATCAGTCCTTTCCGGTGGGGGCGGGCACGACGAACCCATGACGGGTCAGTTCGTGCCGGAAGTTCTTGTGGGGCGGCACGTCATCGACGCCGCCGACGGCCCAGGGGTGGCAGCGGGCGAGGCGCGCTGCCGTGAGCGCCGCGCCCTTCACCGCGCCGTGCTGCTGCACCGCGCCGACCGCGTACGCCGAGCACGACGGGTAGTACTTGCAGACATCGCCGTAGGTGTGCGAGATCGTGGCGCGGTATCCATGCAGCAGTGCGAGGACCGCGTTGCGGGGGAGCAGGGGGACGCTGCGGAGCGAATCGGATGCCGAGAACTCGGCGTCGCCCAGGGCATAGGCGGGAAGGACGCTCATCGGGTCCTCCGTGCCAGGCACTTCTCGACGTCGCTGCGCAGATCGGCGAATGACGCGGATGCCGCGCTCGGCAGTGCGCGGATCACGATGTCATCGCCGGCGCCGACGGACTCGAGCGACTCGAGGCACAGGGCCTTCAGGCGACGACGGACGGTGTTGCGCACGACCGCGCCACCCACCTGCCGGCTCACGATGAAACCGAACCGCGCCGGACCATCGGTCACGGCGCGGTTCACGTAGGTCACGGTGTGCGCTCCGGCACACCGACGGCCCCGACGGACGACGGCCTTGTACTCCGCGCCGCGGGTGAGTCGGTTCCGCCTCGCGAGCACCGCTCGGCTCAGGCCGAGAGCTCGGTGCGCCCCTTGGCGCGACGAGCCGAAAGGATGCCGCGGCCGGCGCGCGTGCGCATGCGGGCGCGGAAGCCGTGCTTCTTGGCGCGGCGGCGGTTGTTGGGCTGGAAGGTGCGCTTGCTCATGGGAACTACTTCCGATCAGGTGTCACCGGGACGCTCGAGACCGGGGACGTGTGTACAGGGGCGACTGCCGCGAAGGCATAAGTCAACCGATTAAGGCTACGTCGTGTTGCCCGAGAACTCAAACCGAGCGCAGAACGTGTCATTATGCACCGGCGGCTCACTCCACCCTGGCACCGACACGCAGGGCGGCTCTACAGTGGAGTTTGCTCACGCGACGCCTCCTGACTAGCGTGGCTCCGGCAGTTATCCACAGGCCTGGACCGACGTTTCCGCGGCTTCCGGTGGAATCATCGACAACCCGGGGGGGCCATGACACCGCACGAAGTTCCAGATGTTCCGGTCTGGACGGCCGTTCTGGACGAACTCGTGCGAGACGATCGCATCACCCCGCAGCTGCACGGCTTCATCAGCCTGGCCGTGCCGCAGGGCGTGATGGGCGGAACGCTGTACCTCGACGTTCCCAACGATCTGACCGCCGCCCAGTTCACCAAGCGCATGCGCGCGCCGATCCTCGAGGCACTCACCCGGGTCGTGCAGGACGGCCAGAATCCGGCCTCGACGTTCCGCGTCGTCGTCAATCCCGACCTGGCGGACGCGCACCTGACGGCGCCGATCCCGATCCAGTCCAGCGTGCCGGTCATGTCGAATGCCGCACCGCTGGGGCGCCCGCGTGTCGAGGAGCCTGCGGAGCCGGCATCCGTCTCGCGCAGCGATACCCGCCTCAATCCCAAGTACACGTTCGACAACTTCGTCATCGGCCAGTCCAACCGGTTCGCGCATGCCGCGGCGGTCGCCGTGGCGGAAGCGCCGGCGAAGGCGTACAACCCGCTGTTCATCTACGGCGACTCCGGACTGGGCAAGACCCACCTGCTCCACGCCATCGGCGATTACGCGCTCAGTCTGTACGCCGGCATCCGCGTGCGCTACGTGTCGAGCGAGGAGTTCACGAACGACTTCATCAACTCGATCGCCAACAACCGCGGCTCGGCATTCCAGGCGCGGTATCGGGATGTCGACATCCTCCTGATCGACGACATCCAGTTCCTGCAGGGGCGCGCCGAGACGCAGGAGGCGTTCTTCCACACCTTCAACCAGCTGCACGACCACGACAAGCAGGTCGTGATCACGAGCGACGTGCCCCCGAAGCACCTGACCGGCTTCGAAGACCGTATGCGCAGCCGCTTCGAGTGGGGCCTCATCACCGACGTGCAGGCGCCCGACCTCGAGACCCGCATCGCGATCCTGCGCAAGAAGGCGCAGTCCGAGCGCCTCCACATCCCCGACGAGGTGATGGAGTACATCGCGACGGTGGTGTCGTCGAACATCCGCGAGCTCGAGGGCGCCCTCATCCGGGTCTCGGCGTTCGCGAGTCTCAACCGCTCGACACTCGACATGTCGCTCGCGCAGACGGTGCTGCGCGACATCGTCGATCAGGACGACGCCAACGTCATCTCGCCGACCGACATCATCACGGCGACGGCGGCCTACTTCAAGCTCACCGTCGACGACCTGTACGGCTCGAGCCGCTCGCAGCAGGTGGCGCAGGCGCGCCAGATCGCCATGTACCTGTGTCGCGAGCGGACGAGTCTGTCGCTGCCGAAGATCGGCCAGCTGTTCGGCAACCGCGATCACACCACCGTGATGTACGCCTACAAGAAGATCAGCGAGCTCATGAAGGAGCGCCGTTCGATCTACAACCAGGTCACGGAGATCACCGCGCAGCTCGGCCGCAACGGCCGCTGACGAGCCCTCTACAGCCCTCGATGGGTCCGTGCGTTACGACGCGCGGACCCATCGCTGCATATGCCCGAAGAAGTTCTTGACAGGTGCCGCGAGCAGGGCCATTATTCCGGTTCTGCACAGTGTGGAAAACCTGTGGATAACTCTCCAACCCTGCGGAAACTCCTGTGAGCGAGCGGGGGAGGCCTGTGGATGGATTGCGGATGCCGGGGGCCGCGGCATCCCACTTCCCGACCTTCCTCCGCAGCCGTTCCACAACTCACACTCTTGTGGTTCCGGTGTCTCGACTGGCGCCGCGCGAGTTGTCCACAGTTTCCACAGTCGTTAACACCATGACAAGAAATCTCTGTGATGAACCCGTCCGATCACCTTTGCGGTGGAGAGCCGCCCGGCGAACAGAGCGGACTGGCAATCTCCGGGGCTGGCACTAGCATGAGAACCCCGAGCCCGCAGTCGAAGGGCCCGCTGCAGAGGGAGCGTTCGTGAAGTTCCACGTCAATCGCGATGTGTTCAGCGAAGCCGTATCGTTCGTCGTCAAACTCCTGCCGCAGCGCAACCCGCAGCCGATCCTGGCGGGCGTGCTGATCGAGGCATCCGCGGAAGGCCTCTCGCTGGCAGCCTTCGACTACGAGGCGTCGGCCCGCACGACGATCGATGCGACAGTCGACGACCCAGGCACGATCCTGGTCCACGGCCGGCTGCTCTCCGACATCGCCAGCCGTCTGCCGAACGCCCCGATCCAGATCGAGGTCGATGACGACGGCGGCATCCTGCTGACGTGCGGCTCGGCACGGTTCACTCTGGCGTCCATGCCGGTGCAGGAGTACCCCGCGATCCCCGAGGTCACCGGAGATTCGGGTCTCGTCCCGTCGGAGGACTTCGCCACCGCCATCGCCCAGGTCGCCTTCGCGGCGTCGCGCGACGACGTCACCCCCGTTCTCACCGGCGTGCAGCTCGAGGTGTCGGGCACGAGCCTCAGCCTGGTCGCCACCGACCGCTACCGCGTCGCGCTCCGCGAGATCCCCTGGGACGGCGGCGGCACGGCGACCGACGAGTCGACGACCGCGCTCGTGCCGGCGCGCACGCTCACCGAGGTCGGAAAGACGTTCGCCCACGGCGGCGACATCTCCATCGCGTTCTCGGGTTCGGGCGATCGCGAGATCATCGCGTTCACCGCGGGCAACAAGACGGTGACGTCGCTGCTCATCAAGGGCAACTTCCCGCCGGTGCGGCGTCTGTTCCCCGAGGCCACCGAGCACCACGCGGTGGTCAACACCGCCGAGCTCGCCGAAGCGGTGCGTCGTGTGTCGCTGGTGCTCGACCGGTCGGCCCCGCTGCGGTTCACCTTCACGACCGACAGCGTGTCGATGGATGCCTCGGGCACCGAGCAGGCGCGGGCCACCGAGTCCGTCGACGCCACGCTCCTGGGCGGCGACGACGTGACGCTGGGTCTCAATCCGCAGTACCTGCTCGAGTCGCTCGGCGCGGTCAAGAGCGAGTTCGTGCGGATCACGTTCACCTCGAGCGAGAACGCCAACAAGCTGAGCCCGGTGCTCATCACCCCGCAGACCTCGGTCGACCGCGCGGGTTCCGACTCGTTCCGGTACCTGCTGCAGCCCAACCTGCTCCTCCGCTGACAGTCTCGGCGGCCGGAAGCCCGGGCGTTGAGCGAGCCAGGAACGAGCCAGACGAAACGTCGCACACTCGAACTAGGCTGACCCAGTGATCGTGGAGCACCTGAGTCTCGTCGACTTCCGCAACTATGCGGCCGCTGACGTCGAGCTCGGGCCCGGCCCCAATGTGTTCGTGGGCCGCAACGGTCAGGGCAAGACGAATCTCGCCGAGGCCATCGCCTTCTTCGCGACGCTGGGCTCGCATCGTGTGTCGAACGACGCCCCGATGGTGCGCGACGGTGCGGATGCCGCGATCATCCGCGCGCGGCTGGCGCACGGTGAGCGGCGGGTGCAGCTCGAGGTGCAGGTCAACCGGCAGGGCTCGAACAAGGCGCGGGTCAACGGCGCGGCGGTGAAGCCGGCCGAGCTGCCGCGCTACGCGCAGGTGGTGCTGTTCGCGCCGGAGGACCTGCAGATCGTGCGCGGCGACCCGTCCGCGCGTCGCCGATTCGCGGATCAGCTCCTCGTGCAGCGCGCGCCGCGCATGGCCGGCGTGATCGCGGACTACGACCGGGTGCTCAAACAGCGCACCGCGCTGCTGAAATCCGCGAGGGCACGGGGCATCCGCGGGGACGCCCTGTCGACCCTCGACGTCTGGGACGACAAGCTCGTCTCGCTCGGCACGCAGCTCATCGCGGCGCGGCTGGCGCTCGCGACCGACCTCGCGACACCCCTCGCCGCCGCATACACGGCCATCGCCGGGGCCGACCACCGACCCGAGATCGAGTGGGCGCTCTCCGTCGAGGGCGCCGTCACGGACGAGGACGGCGATGGCGGATCCGCTCCTGGGTCCGTCGATGCGGCGGCCGCCTCGACCGGGACCTCGGCCGAGCGCATCGCCGAGCTGTTCCGGCAGGCGCTGGCCGCGAAGCGCTCGGCCGAGCTCGACCGCGGGCTCACTCTGGTGGGTCCGCACCGCGACGACCTGCTGCTGCGCATCCGCGGTCTTCCGGTGAAGGGATACGCCTCGCACGGCGAGTCGTGGTCGGTGGCGCTCTCACTGCGCCTCGCCTCGGCCGAGCTGCTGCGGGCCGATTCGCGCCTCGGCGATCCGGTGCTCATCCTCGATGACGTGTTCGCCGAGCTCGACACCGATCGCCGTGCCCGGCTCGCGCAGCTCGCTGCCGACTACGAGCAGGTGGTGGTCACGGCCGCCGTCGAGGGTGACGTCCCCGACGAGCTGCGCGCCCGCATGGTCCGGGTGGAGGCCGGGCGCATCCTCGCCACTGTGGACGATGACGCGGACAATGACGCGGAGGCGGCGGATGACTGACCCGTCGAGAGGCGCAGGGACCGGGGCGGGTGCCGACGGTGTGCCCGACCGCTCGGATGTGCCCGAGACCATCGCCACCTACCTGCGGCTGCGGGGACTCGAGCCGTCGGCCCGATCGTTCCGCAAGCGCCGCCGCCGCACGGTCGACGACGAGAACATCCCCTTCGCGCCGGGGCGAGACCCGCGTGGAGTGGGCGATGTGATCGCCGACCTCACCCGGGAGGCCGGCTGGAACGGTCAACTCGCCCGCGAGGACGTCGTGCGGGCCTGGGCCGAGGTCGCCGGCGAGGACACCGCCCGGCACACCCGGCCCGTCGCCTTCTCGGAGGGGTCGCTGACGGTCCAGGCCGACTCCACGGCGTGGGCGAAACAGCTGCAGCTGATGCGCGCGCACATCCTCTCTGAGATCGTCCGGCGCTTCCCCGAGGCGAAGGTCGACGCGGTCCGCTTCATCGGGCCGGACGTCCCCTCCTGGAAATGGGGTCCCAGAACGATTCCAGGGCGGGGTCCGCGCGATACCTACGGATGAGGCACGTCCGGAGTCCTCCGCACAAGTTTCATCCCGTTAGACAGGCGTAGAGCGCTGTGATCGGGCTGTGACCGGATAGACTGTCAGGGCCCGCATAGAACCGTCTGGAGCCCTCGCGAAGATGACGTCTGACAACCCCGATAACGTTTCCGAGGAACCCGAAACGCCCGAGCAGGCTCCCAACGGCTACGGGGCAGACGACATCCAGGTGCTGGAAGGCCTGGAGGCGGTGCGCAAGCGCCCCGGCATGTACATCGGCTCGACCGGTGAGCGGGGTCTGCACCACCTCGTCTACGAGATCGTCGACAACTCGGTCGACGAGGCCCTCGCCGGCTACTGCGACACGATCAACGTCACGATCCTGCCCGACGGCGGCATCCGCTGCGTCGACAACGGCCGCGGCATCCCGGTCGGCATCCACCGCACCGAGGGCAAGTCGACCGTCGAGGTCGTGCTCACCGTGCTGCACGCCGGTGGCAAGTTCGGCGGCGGCGGCTATGCGGTGTCCGGAGGCCTGCACGGCGTGGGTTCGTCGGTCGTCAACGCCCTGTCGACCCGCCTCGAGGTCGAAGTGAAGCGCGAGGGTTACGTCTGGCGGCAGTCGTACCGCGACGGCGGTCAGCCGCAGGCGCCGCTCGCCAAGGTCGAGCCCACCGAAGAGACCGGCACGATCATCGAGTTCTGGCCCGACGACACGATCTTCGAGTCGGTGCACTACGACTACGACACCCTGCGCACGCGCTTCCAGCAGACGGCGTTCCTCAACAAGGGTCTGCGCATCACCCTGGCCGACGAGCGCCCGGAGTCCGCGTACGTCGCCGACGCCGAGGGCGGCGGGTCGGAAGAGCGCCAGCCTTTCGACGACTTCTACTACGAGCGCGGTCTCGTGGACTACGTGGAGTACCTGAACAAGGTGCGTCACGCGGATGTCGTCAACGACGAGATCATCGAGATCGAGTCCGAGGACACCACACGCCACATCTCGCTCGAACTCGCCATGCAGTGGACCACGAGCTACACCGAGAACGTCTTCACCTTCGCGAACACCATCAACACGCACGAGGGCGGCACGCACGAGGAAGGTTTCCGTGCGGCGCTGACGACGCTCGTCAACAAGTACGCACGCGACAAGAATCTCCTCAAGGAGAAGGACGACAACCTCACCGGCGACGACATCCGCGAGGGCCTCACCGCGGTCATCTCGGTGAAGCTCTCGGAGCCGCAGTTCGAGGGTCAGACCAAGACGAAGCTCGGCAACACCGAGGCGAAGTCCTTCGTGCAGAAGGTCGTCGGCGATCAGCTGGGCGACTGGCTCGAGCGCAACCCGGTGCAGGCCAAGCGCGTGATCACGAAGGCGATCGACGCGGCATCCGCTCGCATGGCCGCTCGCAAGGCCCGCGAGACGGCGCGTCGCAAGAGCGTCTTCGAGTCCGCCGCGATGCCCGACAAGCTCAAGGACTGCACCAGCAAGGACCCGTCGATCAGCGAGATCTTCCTCGTCGAGGGAGACTCCGCCGGCGGCTCGGCCGTGTCGGGACGCGATCCGCACACCCAGGCGATCCTGGCCCTGCGCGGCAAGATCCTCAACGTCGAGCGCGCACGCCTCGACAAAGCGCTGGCCAACAAAGAGGTCCAGGCGATGATCCAGGCCTTCGGCACGGGCATCGGCGAGGACTTCGACATCGACAAGGCCCGCTATCACAAGATCGTGCTGATGGCGGATGCCGACGTCGACGGCCAGCACATCACCACGCTGCTGCTCACCATGCTGTTCCGGTACATGCGCGGGCTCATCGAGGCCGGTTTCGTCTATCTCGCGATGCCGCCGCTGTACCGGCTCAAGTGGACGAACGCGGCCCACGAGTACGTGTACTCCGACAAGGAACGCGACGCCCTCCTCGAGCACGGTCTGGCGAACGGCAAGCGGATCCCCAAGGACTCCGGCATCCAGCGGTACAAGGGTCTCGGCGAGATGAACGCCAAGGAGCTGTGGGAGACCACGATGGACCACACCACCCGGACGCTGCGCCAGGTGACCATCGACGACGCCGCCGCGGCCGACGAGATCTTCTCCGTCCTGATGGGCGAGGACGTCGAGTCCCGCCGCACGTTCATCCAGCGCAACGCCAAGGACGTCCGCTTCCTGGACATCTAGCGCTCGGCACGACGACCTCAGGTCGTTGACCGAGCGAAGCGAGACGAAACGCCGAAGACGAAAGACGAGACATGGCTGACGAAGAACGCCCCGAGCCCGAGCACGAGCACGGCCGCATCGATCAGGTCGACCTGCAGCTCGAGATGCAGCGCAGCTATCTCGACTACGCGATGGCCGTCATCATCGGCCGTGCGCTCCCGGACGTGCGCGACGGCCTGAAGCCCGTGCACCGCCGCGTGATCTACGGCATGTACGACGGCGGATTCCGCCCCGACAAGTCGTTCTCGAAGTGCGCGCGCGTCGTCGGCGAGGTCATGGGCCAGTACCACCCGCACGGTGACACGGCGATCTACGACGCCCTCGTCCGCCTCGTGCAGCCGTGGTCGCTGCGGTATCCGCTGGCGCAGGGCCAGGGCAACTTCGGCTCGCCCGGCAACATGGGCGCCGCCGCCCCGCGGTACACCGAGACGAAGATGGCTCAGCTCGCGCTCGAGATGGTGCGCGACATCGAAGAAGAGACCGTCGACTTCCAGGACAACTACGACGGGCAGACGCAGGAGCCGTCGGTGCTCCCGGCGCGCTTCCCGAACCTGCTGGTCAACGGCTCCGTCGGCATCGCGGTCGGCATGGCGACCAACATCCCGCCGCACAACCTGCGCGAGGTCGCCGCGGGTGCGCTGTGGGCGCTCGAGCACCCGGACGCCTCGCGCGAAGAGCTGCTGGACGCGCTCATGGAGCGGATCCCCGGCCCCGACTTCCCGACCGGTGCACAGATCCTCGGCACCAAGGGCATCCGTGAGGCCTACCGCACCGGCCGCGGGTCGATCACGATGCGCGCGGTCGTTTCGATCGAAGAGCTGCAGGGTCGTACCTGCCTCGTGATCACCGAGCTGCCGTACCAGGTCAACCCCGACAACCTCGCGGTCAAGATCGGCGACCTCGCGCGTGACGGCAAGATCACCGGCATCGCCGACATCCGCGACGAGACGTCGGACCGTACCGGTCAGCGTCTGGTGGTGGTGCTGAAACGGGATGCCGTCGCCAAGGTCGTGCTGAACAACCTGTACAAGCACACGCAGCTGCAGGAGAACTTCGGCGCGAACATGCTCGCGATCGTCGACAACGTGCCGCGCACGCTCGCGCTCGACGGCTTCATCGCCCTGTGGGTCGAGCACCAGATCGACGTCATCGTGCGGCGCACCACCTATCGGCTGCGCAAAGCCGAGGAGCGCATGCACATCCTGCGCGGCTACCTCAAGGCGCTCGACGCGCTCGACGAGGTCATCGCGCTCATCCGCCGGTCGCCCACGGTGCAGGAGGCGAACGAGGGCCTGCAGACGCTCCTCGACATCGACGACGTGCAGGCCGAAGCGATCCTGCAGATGCAGCTGCGTCGCCTGGCCGCACTCGAACGCCAGAAGATCATCGACGAGGCCACCGAGCTCGAGCGCCAGATCGCCGACTACCAGGACATCCTCGCCAAGCCCGGGCGCCAGCGCACCATCATCCGCGACGAGCTGACCGCGATCGTCGACAAGTTCGGCGACGATCGTCGCACCCACATCCTCCACGGCTTCGACGGCGACATGTCGATGGAAGACCTCATCCCCGAAGAGGAGATGGTGATCTCCGTCACGCGTGACGGCTACATCAAGCGCACGCGCAGCGACAACTACCGTCAGCAGCACCGCGGCGGCAAGGGTGTCAAGGGCGCGCAGCTGCGCGCCGACGACGTGGTGGAGCACTTCTTCGTCACCACGACCCACCACTGGCTGCTGTTCTTCACGAACAAGGGCCGCGTGTACCGGTCGAAGGCGTACGAGGTGCCGGAGGCCGGCCGTGACGCCAAGGGCCAGCACGTCGCGAACCTCCTGGCCCTCCAGCCCGACGAGGAGATCGCGCAGATCCTCGACATCCGCGACTACTCCGTCGCCACCTACCTGGTGCTCGCGACGCGCAACGGTCTGGTGAAGAAGACGCGGCTGACCGAATACGACACCAACCGCCAGGGCGGCATCATCGCGATCAAGCTGCGCGGCCAGATTCCCGAGGAGGACGCCGACGACGAGCCCGGCTCTGACGACGAGGTCGTCAGCGCGCTGCTGGTCGACCAGGGCGACGACATCCTCCTCATCAGCCGCCACGGCATGTCGCTGCGCTTCTCGGCGACCGACTCCGCGCTGCGTCCGATGGGTCGTTCGACGTCGGGCGTGAAGGGCATGGACTTCCGCGCCGGCGACAGCCTGCTCTCGGCATCCGTCGCCGCCGACGACGGATACGTGTTCGTGGTGACCGAGGGCGGCTACGCGAAGCGCACCGCGGTCGATCAGTACCGGGTGCAGAATCGCGGCGGACTGGGCATCAAGGTGGCCAAACTGAGCGAGGATCGCGGCGATCTCGCGGGCGGTCTGATCGTCTCCGAGGACGACGAGGTCTTGGTGGTTCTTGCCAGTGGCAAGGTGGTACGCTCTGCCGTGGCCGAGGTCCCCGCCAAGGGTCGAGACACGATGGGTGTCGTGTTCGCCCGCTCCGGCGATGACGACCGCATCCTTGCGATCGCCCGCAACGGTGAACGCGGCCTTGCCGAAGAACCCGAGGACGCCGCCGACGGAGCCGAGCAGGCACCGACGGCCGAGACCCCGTCATCAGAAGAGACCGACGGGTCGGATGCCTCCCCCGAGACCCCCGAAGAGAGCACTGACGCATGAGCACGGTAGCCGACAAGCTCGCCAAGAAATCCAGTCACAAGACCAGCGCCAAGCAGGTGCGCCTGCGGCTGGTGTACGTGGACTTCTGGTCCGCGGTGAAGCTGTCCTTCCTGGCCGCGATCGCCATCGCGGTCGTGACGGTCGTCTCGTTCGTCATGGTCTTCCTGGTGGTCTCCACCACCGGCCTCATCGGCAAGGCCGACGACTTCTTCTCGAGCTTCTCGGACGGCAGCATCCTGCTGTCGGACTTCGTGAGCTTCCCGCAGGTGCTGGCCTTCTCGGCCGTCGTCGCGATCCTGAACCTGGTGGTCGTCACGGTGCTCGGTGCCGTGATCGCCGGCATCTACAACCTGGCCGTCAAGGTGACCGGCGGCCTGCTCGTCGGCTTCACCTCCAACTGACGCACGGCGTCGAGCGCCGGCATCCGTGGATCACGGATGCCGGCGCTCCCGTGTGTGCGGACGTCAGACGACCGTCGTGCCGAGCAGGGTGCCGATGAGCCAGGTGATGACGAGCGCCAGTGCGCCACCGATCACGAGCCGCGTCGCCGCTCGCAGACGGGGTGCGCCACCGAGGCTGGCCGACACCGTGCCGGTCGCCGCCAGGGCGAGCAGCACGGCCACGAACGTGACGGGCACGCGCCACTCCGGCGGCGGCAGCAGGATCGCGAGCAGCGGCAGCAGCGCGCCGAGAGTGAATGCCACGGCCGACGAGAGGGCCGCGTGCCACGGGTTCACCAGGTCGTCCTGGTCGATGTGCAGCTCCACTTCGAGGTGGGCCGACAGTGCGTCGTGTGCCGTCAGCTCTGTCGCGACCTGACGCGCCGTCTCGTCGGTCAGCCCGCGGTCCCGATACAGCTGGGTCAGCTCTTCGAGCTCCTCGTCGGGCATGTCGTTCAGCTCGCCGCGTTCCTTGGCGATGAGCGCTCGCTCCGAGTCCCGCTGACTGCTCACCGACACGTACTCGCCGAGCGCCATCGAGATGGCGCCGCCGACGAGCCCGGCGATGCCGGCTGTGAACAACGCGCCGGTGTCGGTGGTGGCGCCGGCCACGCCGACGACGAGCGCGGCGACCGACACGATGCCGTCATTGGCGCCGAGCACGCCGGCGCGCAGCCAGTTCAGTCGCTGCCCGAGCCCGCCGCCGTGGGGCTCGCCTGGATGAGAGGTCGCGTTCACCTCCCCAGTCAACCAGCACGATTCGTGAAATCGCGCTCCGTCGGGTAAAGTCTTGGAGGTTGCGGGGCGCAGGTCCCGCAGACATTCGGGGCTATAGCTCAGGCGGTTAGAGCGCTTCACTGATAATGAAGAGGTCCCAGGTTCAAGTCCTGGTAGCCCCACTCCACAGCCCCGGGGCCTTAGCTCAGTTGGTAGAGCGCCTGCTTTGCAAGCAGGATGTCAGGAGTTCGAATCTCCTAGGCTCCACGACAGGAAGAAGCCGGCCCGAGGGTCGGCTTTTCTTCGTTCTCCCCAGAGTCGTCCGCGGGTATGGTGAATCATGGACCTGCGCGTCGCGGCCTACGCGGTGATCGTCGATGAAGACGACCGCATGCTTCTCGCTCACTGGAATGAAGGCAGACGCTCCGCGTGGACGTTGCCCGGCGGCGGCCTCGAGGACGGCGAAGACCCCGAGCGCGCGGCACGGCGCGAAGTCAAGGAGGAGACCGGCTACCGCGTCACGATCGATGCGCTGCTCGGCATCCACTCCCGCGTCATTCCGGCCGGCCGGCGGCTGGTGCCGGGTGCGGAGCTTCCCCTGCACACGCTGCGGATCGTCTACCGCGCCCGCATCACGGGCGGGCGCCTGCGCAACGAGACCAACGGCACGACCGATCGTGCCGAATGGTTCCCCCTCCGCGAGGTGCGCGCGCTGCAACGCGTGAAGCTCGTGGACATCGCCCTCGAGATGGCCGGCGTCGAACTGCCGGTGGCTTGACCGGCGACGCCCTCGTCAGTCGATCGGCTGGGAGATGTCGGCCACCGTCGCCCCGTAGGCGGCGATGAGGTCGTCGGCGTCGACGAACGCGCTGTAGCCGTGTGCCCCGGCGCCCATGGCGATGCGCCGGCCGGCGATCTGGCTGTCGGCATAGATCGGCCAGTCGTGCGTGCTTCCGAGAGGCACGATCGTGCCGCGCTCGTAGCCGGTGGCGGCGAGGGCACGCTCCGCATCCGGAAGCTGGAGTTTGTTGACGCCGACGACCGCCCGCAGCTTCGGCCACGAGATCGCCCGGTCGCCGGGGATCAGCGCGAACAGGTAGGTGTCGTCACTGCGCTTGACCACGAGGGTCTTCACGATGCCCGACGGCGGGATGCCGAGGATCTCGGCCGCCTCCGTCAGGCTGTTCGCTGCCGGACGCTCGCGGATCTCGATCGCCAGATCGCGCTCGGAGGCCGCCGCGCGCACGCGGTCGACCCCCGTCAGAGCCTTGCCCGTAGTGGGCTCAGGCATCCGGGGCGCGCAGCGGGTCGTCCGCGACCCAGAGCTCGTCGTCGGCGCGCAGAGTCTGCCATGCCGCGTAGAGGACGCCGACCGCGGCCGCGACACCGAGGATGATGGCGATCACGCCACCGGCGCCGATGCCCTTCTTCTGCGGTGCGGCACGATCCAGGCGGGCCGAGAGATAGCGAGACGCCTCGCGGGCGTACTTGTCGGCCTTCTTGCCGTACTTCTTCGGGTCGGGTCGTTCGAGCCCGTGACCGCCGGCGAGGTGGGCGCGCGTATCGTTCGCGGCGTCCCACACCGACAGTGCCGAGCCGACGACGGCACCCGCAGCGGGGATCACCGTGCTGCTGACGACCTTCTTGCCCTTTTCGACGTAGGGCGCGGCGTACTTCTCGTAGCCGGCCTGCACCTGGGGCTTGACCTGCTCGCGGCCGAAGTGGCCGAGCTGGCGACTGGCCTCTCGAGCGACGGACGCGGCCTCACCGACCAGCACCTGCTGTGTCTCCCACAGCTGATTCGCCTGCTTCTGAAGCTTCTCGAGTTCCTTCTTGCGCTTGCGGCTGACGCTCACGGTTGCCCTCCCTGTCGTGGGGATGTCGGTCTCCCCATCTTGCCAGACCCCCGCCGAGACGGGAGGGGTTGCACCGAACTCTGAGACAATGTAGAAATGCCGCTTCACACAGCAGTCGCAACGATCCACACCAACTACGGCGACATCGTCGTCAACCTGTTCGGCGACCACGCGCCCCGCACCGTGCAGAACTTCGTCGGGCTCTCCGACGGCTCACAGGCATGGACGCACCCGGCGACCGGCAAGCCGGGCGAGGGCCCACTGTACAAGGACGTCATCTTCCACCGCGTCATCTCGGGCTTCATGATCCAGGGCGGCGACCCGCTGGGCCAGGGTGTCGGCGGACCGGGCTACAACTTCAACGACGAGATCAACAACGAGCTCACCTTCACCGCCCCGTACAAGCTCGCCATGGCCAACGCCGGTCTCCGCCGCAACGCGATCACCGGCCAGCCCGAGGGCACCAACGGCTCGCAGTTCTTCATCACGGTTCCCGGCCAGGGCGGGCGCGGCCCCGAGTGGCTGCAGGGCAAGCACACGATCTTCGGCGAGGTCGCCGACGACGCTTCGAAGGCCGTCGTCGACACCATCGCCGAGGTCCCGACCGCTGCCGGCGACCGCCCGGTCGAGCCGGTCGTCATCGAGTCGATCGACATCGCCTCGGCCTGATCGTCCCGCGCCGGGCGTGCGGCAGCACGACGCCGCACGCCCGGACCCGCCGCGGCCCTGAGCCGGCATTCCACAGCCCTGGGCCGCAAAACGAACAGACGGGCACCGCGTGAGCACCGACGACTTCCAGCGCAACCGCGACAACTTCTGCTACCGGCACCCCGACCGGCAGAGCTTCGTCCTGTGCCAGCGGTGCCTGCGTACGATCTGCCCCGAGTGCCAGACGCCTGGGGCCGTCGGCGTGATCTGTCCCGAGTGCCTCCGGGACCAGCAGAAGGCCCAGTCTCCGGCACAGCGCACGGCGGAGCGCCGGTGGGCACGACCGCGAACCGCGTCCATGTCGGCTGCGACCTCGTCGGGCCGCCCGGTCGTCACGTACGCGCTCATCGGCATCACCGTCTTCGTATACCTCCTTCAACTCATCCCGGGGTTCGGCGACACCGTCACCGGTGCCCTCATGTTCACCCCGGCGTATCTCTACCCGGCCTGGTTCGGTGTCTTCGAGCCCTGGCGCCTGATCACGGTGCTGTTCGTGCACGACTCCGGCGGAATCTGGCACGTCGCGCTCAACATGCTGGCGCTGTGGATGCTCGGTCGCAGCCTCGAGCCGCTCCTCGGACGCGGCAGATTCCTCACGCTGTACCTGCTGAGCGGTCTCGGCGGTTCCGTCGCGGTCACACTGCTGGGCTTCGACACCTTCGTGGTGGGCGCGTCCGGTGCGATCTACGGACTGTTCGGTGCGCTGCTGATCATCGGCCGCCACATCGGCGCGAACATCACCGGGATCATCGTGGTGCTCGGCATCAACCTCGTAATCACCTTCCTGCCCCTCTTGTACGGCGGCGGGGTGCGCGTGTCGTGGCAGGCGCACGTCGGCGGGCTGCTCGTCGGCCTCCTCGTCGCTTTCATCTTCACGCGCACGCGCGCCGTGCGGCAGCGGCGACTGCAGATCGGCCTGCTCGTCGCCGTGGGCGTCGGGCTGGTGGCGCTGCTGTTCGTGCCGGCGATCTTCCCCGCCCTCGTCCTGTCATAGGCGCTCCGCCACCTGCCCGAGCGGGAGTTATCCACAGGCTCATCCACAGCCTGGGGAGAATGACAGCGGTGTAATTCACAGGTGTTAACAGAGTTGTTAACAACTCGGGATGCCGCGTCCCGGTGCTCCCGTCGGCGTGAGTTGCGGCATCCGGGCACGGAAAAGCCCCGGTCGCCGTAGACCGGGGCCTTCGTTCGCAGGATGTCGCTATCGCCAGCGCGTCGTCATGAGGAAGCCGATGAAGGCGATGCCGAAGCCGATCACCAGGTTCCATGCTCCGATGTCGGGAATCGGGAACGCCATGCCGCTCAGGTAGAAGACGAGGATCCAGACGAGACCGATGAGCATCAGTCCGATCATGATCGGCTTGAACCACACCGGGTTGGGTGCGGCCTCGCCTTCTGCGCGCTCGACGAGCGAGTCGTCGTCTTTGCCGGGTCGTGCCATGGTGAAGAGTCTAACTGCCAGCAGACCCCAACCCTTGCTGTGCGAGAATCCCCCTGTGGATGAAGCGGTGTCCGGTCTGGGGCGCGCCGCGCGGCGGGAGCAGCCCCCGCGCCGGCGCACGTCCGTCGTCGGCGTCATCGGCGAGGTGCTCATCACCGCCGGCGTCATCGTGCTTCTCTATGTCGTCTGGCAGCTGTGGGTCGGAGATCTGATCTACGGTGCCGAGCGGAATGCCGAAGGGACCCAGCTCTCCGAGGAATGGGCGGAGCAGTACGACGGTGAGGATCCCGTCGTCGCCGCGCCCGAGCCGGATCCGTCCGCACCGGCGACGCCCGTCACCGCACCGCCGCCCGTGCTGCCCGAGGCTGCGGACGGCCAGAAGTTCGCGGTCATGCACATCCCCCGCTTCGGGTCGGGCTATGCGGTGCCGATGGCCGGCGGCGTGACGCGGTCGCGCACGCTCGATCCGATCGGCATCGGTCACTACCCCGGCACGAAGATGCCGGGCGAGCCGGGCAACTTCGCCCTCGCCGCCCATCGCACCACCTGGGGCAAGCCCTTCAACCGGATCGCCGACCTCCACGTCGGCGACGCCATCGTCGTGGAGACGCCAGAGGGCTGGTACACCTATCGCTTCCGGACGCTCCAGTACGTCCGCCCGAACGAGGTCGAAGTGCTCCTTCCCGTGCCGCAGGCGATGGACGTCCCCGCCGGGACGGCCTACATCACCATGACGAGCTGCAGCCCCATGTACGCCATGACGGAGCGGATCGTCGCCTACGGCGTGTTCGAGTCGTTCACGCCGCGCTCCGCGGGCGAGCCGGCGTCCCTCCAGGCGGTGGCCTGATGTACGCGGCGCTGTGGCGCGTGCTTCCCGGACCCTGGTGGGTGCGGGTCCTCATCCTGCTGGTCCTCGTCGCGGCGGTGCTCTACGGTCTGCTGTTCTACGTGTTCCCCTGGGTGAGCCAGTTCGTGAACCCGCAGGATGTCACGGTCGGCCTCCCCGTCGCGCCGACCGGTGCGCCGGTGTCGTGACCGCGGGGCCGTCGTCGGCGCGCATCCTCGTCGTCGACAATCACGACAGCTTCGTCCACACCCTGATCGGGTACCTGCACGAGCTCGGCGCGGAGACCGACATGGTCGAGGCCGATGCGATCGACGACCCGGTGGGCGCCGTCGCGCAGCGACGCGCGGTGCTGGTCTCCCCCGGCCCCGGCACCCCTGGTGACGCCGGCGCGTCCATCGCCGTCGTCCGCGCGGCGGCGGCGCGCGGCATCCCGCTCCTGGGTGTGTGCCTCGGGCACCAGGCGATCGGCGAGGCGTTCGGCGCCACCGTCGACCACGCGCCCGAGCTCATGCACGGCATGACCTCGCTCGTGCACCACGACGCCTCTCCGCTCTATGCCGGGCTGCCCGACCCCTTCACGGCGACGCGGTACCACTCGCTGGCGATCGTGCCCGAGACGCTGCCGGCCGAGCTGGTGGTGACGAGCCGCACCGCGAGCGGCGTCATCATGGGCATCGCGCACCGCACCGCACCGATCGTCGGGGTGCAGTTCCATCCCGAGAGCGTGCTCACCGAGGGCGGACACCGCCTGCTGGGCAACTGGCTCGCCACCATCGGGTTCCCGGATGCCGCGGCCCGAGGTGCGGCGCTGAGCCCGCGCCGAGACGCCTGAGAGCCGGGCCCGCCGGGCCGGCCGGCGCGGCTCCGCCTGTCGGCGTGACGGGCTACGGGCCGGTGCAGTACGTCAGCGTGATCTGCGAGTGCACCGGAACATCGCCCGGTGTCAGCGACTGCGACTGCACGGTCCGCGGGTCGGCACCGGGGCAGTTCGGATCCTCCTGTGCCGTCACGGTGAGTCCGACATCCTCGAGCTCACGGGTGGCCGCGTCGACGGTGTAGCCGCGCACGTCGTCGATCGCCACGCGGCCGGACGCCACC
Source organism: Microbacterium sp. ZW T2_14 (assembly GCF_044987405.1). Classification (NCBI taxonomy): domain Bacteria; kingdom Bacillati; phylum Actinomycetota; class Actinomycetes; order Micrococcales; family Microbacteriaceae; genus Microbacterium; species Microbacterium sp. ZW T2_14. The sequence continues at coordinate 40,060 of NZ_JBJDRK010000029.1, forward strand.
ACGAGGTTCACCGTGGTGCCGGCGGCCACGCTCGCACCGTCGACCGGATCGCTGGAGATCACGGTTCCCGCGGCGAGATCCTTGTCGTTCTGGGGCGTCACGGTGCCCAGCTGCAGGCCGGCGTCGGTGAGGGCCGCGGTCGCGGCATCCTGTCCGAGACCGACCAGCGGTGGGACGGTGGACATCTGCTGGCCGGTCGAGACGTAGACGCTGACCTGCTGGTCGACCTCCACCGAGGTGCCCTTCTCGGGCTCCGTGCGGATGACGTTCCCCTCCGCGACCTCGCTGTTCTCCTCGTCGACGCGGATCGCGCGGAGGTCGGCCTCGGCCAGCGTCTCGTTGGCGCGCTCGTACGTCATGCCCGAGACGTCGGGCACCTCTCGCACGTTCGTCGGCAGATCGTCGCGCGGCTGGATCGAGAGCACCCAGAACAGCAGGGAGATGAGGAGCACGGCAAGGAGTGCGACACCAGCCCAGATCCACGCCACCGGCGGGCCGGCCTGCGTGCGCTTCATGGTGGTGTCGGTGCTGAGCTGCCGCAGCGACCGCGCCGTCTCGGCGGCCTGGCGGGGGTTCGGCCCGTACAGCTCGCTGGTGAGCGCCCCCACCTGCCGCTTCGACGGCTGCCGGCCGTCGACCGTGGCGTCGAGCGCCTCGCGGAAGCCCGCCGCATCCTGGTAGCGCTGGAACGGGTCCTTCGCCAGGGCGCGCAGTGCCACCGTGTCGAGGGTGCGCGGAACGGTGTCGTTGACCTCCGACGGCGGTACCGGCGCCTCGCTGACGTGCTGGTAGGCCACGGCGACCGGCGAGTCGCCGCGGAACGGCTGGCGTCCGGTGAGGAGCTCGTACAGCACCACGCCCGTCGAGTAGACGTCGGCGCGTGCGTCGACGGGCTCGCCCTTCGCCTGCTCCGGGGAGAAGTACGCGGCGGTGCCGAGGATCTGCGTGGTCTCGGCGACGGTCGACGAGCTGTCCGACACCGCGCGCGCGATGCCGAAGTCCATCACCTTCACCTGGCCGGCGTCGGTCACCATCACGTTGCCGGGCTTGATGTCGCGGTGCACGACGCCCGCGCGGTGGGAGTACTCGAGGGCCTCGAGGATGCCGTCGACGTAGCGCACGGCATCCGTCACCGGAACCGGGCCTGCGGCGATGATCTCCTTGAGGAGGCGTCCCTTGACGAGCTCCATCACGATGTACGGCACGGGGCGCACGGTGCCGTCCGGCGTGGTCAGCGAGTCCTCGCCGGCGTCGTAGACCCGCACGATCGTCGGGTGCGCCATCCGGGACGCGGCCTGCGCCTCGAGGCGGAACCGCGTGCGGAAGGAGTTGTCGTCGGCCAGCTCGCGGTCCAGGATCTTGATCGCGACCTCGCGGCCGAGCGTCAGGTCGTACCCGCGATAGACGCTGGCCATGCCGCCTCGGCCGATCGGCTCATCGATGCGATAGCGCCCCGAAAGCACACGCGGCTCAGCTGTCACGGTCACTCCCTGCCTGGAACATCAGCCACACTAGCCGAGCACGAGCGGGTCGCGCGTTGCGCGCGACCCGCTCTGCGGATTCACTCAGCCAGGCTCACTGCGTCGGCGAGGGCGACGGCGCGGGCACGGGGGCCTCGATGAGCACCGTGGCCTCGCCGGACTCCGACGACGTGCGGTTGCCGGCCGTTCCGCCGCTGCACGTCACGTTGTAGGTGACGATCACGGTCTGGCCCGGGGCATCGGCCGCCGTGACCTGTGCGGAGCGGGCGTTCTGCGGGAAGCTCGGGCCGTTCGTGATCGTGCCGTTCTGCACGGTGAAGGTGTAGGCGCTGACCGACCCCGTGCCCGAGGGGCAGGTGTAGCCGTCCCACATGACCGTGAGCGCTCCACCCGGCTCGACCGAGGCGGGCGAACCCTGGAAGGTCGGGCTGCCGGGCGGGGGCATCGGCACCTGGCCGGCGTACGTCGTCAGCTCGATGACGGTGCCCTTCTGGACGTTGCCCGTGGGGCTCACGCTGTAGACCTTGCCCTGGCTGGCCTCGTCGGGTGCCGCGTTGCCCTCGACGCAGCTCGCCCCGAGGCCGAGCGCATCGAGCGCCGCCGATGCCGTCGCGCAATCCTGGCCCTCGTAGTCCGCCGCGACCACGTTCGCCGTGGTGGGCGTGGGCGTGGGCGTGTCGGACGGCGTGGCCGAGGGCGAGGCGGACGTCTTCGTCGGGTCGGGCTCCGGCTGGTCCTGGTTCGCCGCGACGACCGCCCAGATCGTGCCGATCAGCACGAGCAGCAGCAGGGCGATGAGGGCGATCAGGGGCCACGTCCAGGGGCTGCGCTTCTTCTTCTCGCCCTCGGCCGCGGCATCCTCTTCACCGGGTGCCGGCATGATCCGCGTGGCGGACGAGGTGTCGGCGCCGGTGAGCAGCTGCGTCGCCGCATCGCCTGCGACGACCCCGGCGATCGCCGGAACGGCCGCGGCGGCGGCCGCGACGTCGCCGCGGCGCAGAGCCGTGGCGGCCCGCGCGACGGCGGCGGCCGATGCCGGGCGCTCCTCCGGCTTCTTCGCGATCATGGCCATCACGAGGTTCTGCACCGGCACGGCGACCGTGGCCGGCAGCGGAGCGGGCTGCTCGTTGATCTGCGCCATCGCGATCGCGACCTGCGACTCGCCCGTGAACGGGCGCTTGCCCGCGAGGCACTCGTAGGCCACGATCCCGAGCGAGTAGATGTCGGTGGCGGGCGACGCCGGGTGCCCCGACGCCTGCTCGGGCGACAGGTACTGGACCGTGCCCATCACCTGACCCGTGGCGGTGAGCGGCACCTGGTCGGCGATGCGCGCGATGCCGAAATCCGTGATCTTCACACGGCCGTCGGGAGTGATGAGCAGGTTGCCCGGCTTGATGTCGCGGTGCACGAGGCCGGCCGCGTGGGCGGCCTGCAGTGCTGCCGACGTCTGCGCGACGATGTCGAGGGTCTTGTCGGTCGACAGTGATCCGTCTCGTTCGAGGATCGTCGACAGCGCCTCACCGGGCACGAGCTCCATCACGAGGAAGGCGCTGCCGGCCTCCTCGCCGTAGTCGAACACGCTCGCGATGCCCTCATGGTTCACAAGGGCCGCGTGGCGGGCCTCGGCACGGAAGCGCTCGAGGAACCCCGGGTCTCCCATGTATTCGTCTTTGAGGATCTTGATGGCGACGGTTCGTCCGATGACGTGGTCGGTCGCTTCCCAGACCTCGCCCATGCCGCCGATCGCTATGCGCGAATCGAGTTCGTATCGGCCGCCGAAGGTCACGCCTTGCGTCGGTCTCATTTGCCCAGCACCGCCTCCATGACCTTCTTCGCGATAGGAGCGGCGATGGTGTTGCCGCTTCCCGATTGTCCTTGCCTGCCGCCGTCCTCCACGACCACTGCGACCGCGACTTCGGGATTCTGGGCCGGGGCGAACCCTGTGAACCAGAGGGTATACGGTTCGTCCCCGGTGTTCTCCGCGGTACCGGTCTTCCCGGCCACGTCGACCCCGTCCATTCTTGCACCCGACGCCGCGCCGTCACTGACATTGGCCACCATCATCGTGACCAGCTCGTCCGCGAGGCCGGTGTCCAGCGCTCGCCCGAACTCGCTGTCGTCGAAGGTCTTCTGAACCGACAGGTCCGGGCCGATCACGCGATCCACCATGCGGGGATTCATCACCATCCCGCCGTTCGCGATGCCGGCCGACACCATCGCCATCTGCAGCGGCGTCGCCGTCACCTGGCCCTGGCCGAACCCGCTCAGCGCCGTCTGGGCGTCGTCCTGGATCGACCGCGGATAGCCCGAGGGCGTCGAGACGACGGGCAGCTCGAACGACTGATTGAAGCCGTACTTCTCCGCCTCTTCGCGGATCGCGGTGTCGCCGAGCTCCACGGCAAGTTCCGCGAACGGGATGTTGCAGCTCAGCCGCAGCGCGTCGGCGATGGTGACGGTGTCGCCGCCGCCGCAGGTTCCGCCGCTGGCGTTGTGCACGACGCTGCTCGACTGCGGCAGCTGGTAGGTCGCGGGGTTCGGCAGCGTCGACTGCGGCGTGTAGTCGCCGGACGCGAGGGCGGCCGAGGCGACCACGAGCTTGAACGTGGAGCCGGGCGGATTGAGATCCCCGGCGACCGCGCGGTTCGACAGCGGCTTGCTGGGATCGGCGACGAGGGCGTCGTACGCCGTGTTCACGGCCGCGGTGTCGTGGGACGCCAGGATGTTGGTGTCGTAGCTGGGGCTCGTCACCAGGGCGAGGATGCGCCCGGTCGACGGCTCGATCGCCACGATGCCGCCCTGCAGATCGCCGAGGGCCTCGAACGCCGCGCGCTGCACGTCGGCGTCGAGCGAGAGCACCACGTTCGACCCGCGCGGCGGCTGACCGGTGAAGATCCGCTCGACGCGCGAGAAGAACTGCGAGCCCGCGGTGCCGCTGAGCTCCTGGTTCATCGCCTGCTCGATCCACGTCGCCGAGTTCAGCACGGGATTGATGTAGCCGGTGACGGGCGCCCACATGGCGGCATCCGTGTACACCCGCTGCCAGCTGTAGAGGTCGTCGGACGGCACCGACGAGGCGATCGCGGCGCCGCTCGCGATGATCGACCCGCGCTGCACCTCGTACGAGTCGTAGAGCGCCCGACGGTTGGCGGGATTGGCGGCCAGGTCGTCGGCCTGGATCACCTGGATCCAGCTCGTCGAGGCGAACAGCGCCACGAACATGACCAGCATCAGGATGCTGAGCCGCCGCAGTTCCTTGGTCACGAGACACCTCCCCCGCCGGGGAGGCGGCGAGCAGGGATCGATTCCTGAGCCCGTCGAAGGGTCCTCATCAGCCGATCACCACCCGGGGCCTGCTGCGGACGGCGTCCGAGATGCGCAGCAGCAGCGCCACGATGATCCAGTTCGCCACGAGCGACGAGCCGCCCGCCGCGAGGAACGGCGTCGTCAGACCGGTGAGCGGGATGAGTCGCGTGACGCCGCCGACCATGATGAACACCTGCAGCGCGATGGTGAACGACAGGCCGGTGGCGAGCAGCTTGCCGAAATCGTCCTGACCCGCCAGACCGATGCGGATGCCGCGGCTGGTGAACACCATGTACAGGCACAGGATGGCGAAGACGCCGATCAGGCCGATCTCCTCACCGAGGGCCGGCAGGATGTAGTCGCTCTCGGCGACGGGCGTGAGATACGGGCGGCCCTGTCCGAGGCCGGTACCCAGAAGACCGCCGTTCGCCATGCCGAAGATGCCGTTGACCAGCTGGAAGCTGCTGTCGTCCATCAACTTGGGGTTGAAGGCATCCAGCCAGTTCGTGAACCGCGCGCCCACGTACGGAAGGACCCGCGACGCGAGGAACGCGCCCGACACCGCGAGGACGACGCCGATGAGCACCCAGCTCGTCTTGCCGGTCGCGACGTAGAGCATCGCGACGAACATGCCGAAGATGAGCACGCCGGTGCCGAGGTCGCGCTGCAGCACGATGATGCCGAGCGAGACGAGCCAGATCACCAGCAGGGGGCCGAGCTCCCGCGCCCGCGGCCACGTGAGACCGAGGAACCGGCTGCCGGTGGAGGTGAGACTCTCACGCGTGCGGACCAGATAGCCCGCGAAGAAGATGCCGAGGGCGATCTTGGCCAGCTCGCCCGGCTGGAACGTGAAGAAGCCCAGGTCGACCCAGACGTCCGCGTTGCCGCCGCCGCTGAGGCCCGGGATGACCGGAAGGACGAGCAGCAGGATGCCGACGAGCCCGAAGATGTAGGTGTAGCGGAACAGCACGCGGTAGTTGCGCAGGAACATCACCACGAGGATCGCCGCGATCAGCGCGATCCCGGCCCAGGCGAGCTGACGTGTCGAGTACGCCTCCCAGCCGTGGCGCTCCCAGTACAGGTCGAGTCGGTAGATCATCGCGAGCCCGAGGCCCGTGAGGAGGGTCGCGATCGGAACGACGAAGGGGTCGGCGGCGCGGGCGCGCAGCCGCAGCAGGATGTGGAGCGCGATCACGAGGGCGGTCAGGCCGCCGCAGTAGACCAGGAAGGTCCAGTCGATCGCACCGAGCGCGCCGAGCTGGACGAGAGCGATGGCCGAGCCGTTGATCGCGAACGCGAAGATCAGCAGGGCGAGCTCGCGATTGCGCTGCGTCTGCGGCACGCGGATGCGGCGCAGCGCCCGCACCACCGCGGTGTCGGTCGAGACCGTGTCGGTCGGCGTGCTCGTGGAGGCGCTCATCCGCCTCCTCCTGACAGGTCGCTGATTCCGGAGACGATCTGCCGCGCGTGCGTGAGCGAGTTGGCCGAGATCGTCCCCTCCACCGTCGCACGCGCGAACTCCGACAGCGAATCCAGCGGGATCTCGGTGTCTTCGTACGGCGTCGACAGCGAGATCGGCCCGATGTTCTGCTGCACACCCTGGTAGATCACCACGGTGTCCTTGTCGGCCCCGACGAAATAGCGGGTCTGCGTCCACTGGTAGCCGAGCCACGCGGCGCCGGCGATGAGCACGAGCACCAGGGCGAGGCCGACGATCCAGCCGACCCGCCGGCGGCGGGCGCGGCGGCGGTCCTCCTCGATGAGCTCCTCGAGGAACTCCGCGGCGGGCTCGAAGTGGGTCGGCTCGTTCGCCGCCTGCCGGTTGGGATGCAGCCAGCTCGTGCGGCCGGGTCGAGCGGCGGGCACCTCGACGCCGGTCGGGTTGGACGCGGAGCCCACGATCGTGGGCGTGCCCGAAAAGAGCGGATGCTGCCCGCCGACGTCGACGATGACGATCGTGACGTTGTCGGGCGCGCCGCCGTCGAGGGCCTGCTTCAGGAGGCTGTCGGCGGTGCGGCCCGGGGCGAGCCCGAGACCCATCGCCTTGGCGGTGTGGGGGTCGTCGACGACCCCCGAGAGGCCGTCGGAGCAGAGGAGCCACCGGTCGCCCGGCTGCGTCGGCATGATGAAGGTGTCGAGCTCGGGATCGGTGTCCATGTCGCCGAGCACGCGCATCAGCACGGAGCGGCGCGGGTGGTAGCGCGCCTCCTCCGGCGTGATGCGGCCGGAGTCGACGAGTCGCTGCACGAACGTGTGGTCGGTGGTGATCTGGGTGAGCGCGTCGTCGCGGTACAGGTAGATCCGCGAATCGCCGATGTGGGCGATGACGGCGTACTCGTCGACCATGATCAGCGCGCTGACGGTCGTGCCCATGCCGGCGAGTTCCGGCCGTACCTCGACCGTCTCGGCGAGGTCGACCGCGGCATCCGATATCGCGTCGCGGAGCGCCCTCTCGGCATCGGCGGTCGAGTCGTACGGACGGTCGAGCACCTGCAGGCGGGTGATGGCGATGCTCGACGCGACGTCTCCGCCGGCGTGGCCGCCCATGCCGTCTGCGACGACGAACAGGTTCGAGCCGGCATAGCCGGAGTCCTGGTTGTTGGAGCGCACCTTGCCGGTGTGCGAGATCGCGGCGCTCGAGCCCTGGAAGACCATGTGGGAGGGTTCCGCCCGCTACTTCCGCAGCTCGAACGTGGTCGCGCCCACCTTGATGGGCGCGCCGATGTTCACGGGGACGGGAGCGGTCACGCGGGCGCCGTCGTGCCAGGTGCCGTTCGTCGAGTCGAGGTCCTGGATCATCCACTGGTCGCCCCACAGCACCAGACGGGCGTGATGACTGGAGGTGTAGTCGTCGCGGATGACGAGACCCGACTCGCTGGAGCGCCCGATCGTGAGGGGCTCGTTGCCGAGGGGCAGTTCGAGCCCGGTCTTCGGCCCGCTCGTGATGACGATGCGCGACACGGCCGCCGTGGTCGCGGGCCCACCGGGCTGGGAGGGCGCCGACGGCGCCGACGCGACGGGTGCGGTCACCGAGGACGCGGCTGCGCCTCCCCCGCTCGCTGAGCCCGTCGAAGCGGCGGCGGCCACGGCGTCCGGCATGCGGCGGACCTTCACGCCGAACAGGTCGGCGCGCAGCGAGTACACCACCGCGAAGACGAAAGCCCACAGCAGCACCAGGAACCCGATGCGCAGCAGGAGCAGGGTCAGCTCACTCATGCCAGCGGCCCTCGCTCCTGCGGATCGTAGGCGCCGGGCGCGTCGAAGACGCGCGTGGCGTCGTCCACGCGGGCGGGGGGACGGGGTGCGGCCGCCTGCGCGACCACACGGAACACGATGTCGGTGCGTCCGATGCGGACCGTCGAGTCGGGCGGCAGCGCTGCTTCAGTGACCTTGCGGCCGTCGAGCAGCGTGCCGTTCGTGGAGTTGAGGTCGCGCACCATGGCGCGCTCGCCGTCCCACAGGATCTCGACGTGCTTGCGGCTCGTGCCGGAGTCGGCGACGGTGATGTCGGCGTCGCTGCCGCGGCCGATGACCGTCCGCGACTTCGTGAGCGGGATGCGGCGGCCCTCGACGTCGACGACGCCGCGCCACGCGACCCGCCCGCCCTGCGCCGTGGACGACTCCACGCGCAGCGTGCCGGTGGAGAGATCGTCGTCCCGTCGCAGCACGATGCTCACAGGCCCGGCGAACGAGTAGCCCTGTGCCTTCGCATGCGCGTGCACGAGTGTGTCGAGTTCGTGCGTCAGGGCGTCGCCGAGCGCCGAGATGCGCTCGTCGTCGGCCGGCGAGAGCCGCACCGCGAACGTGTTGGGGGCGAGGATGCGGTCGCGGCTCACCACGGCCGCCTTCTTGTCGAGCTCGCTGCGCAGGGCGGACGCGATCTCGACGGGCTGGATGCCGCTGCGGAAGGTCTTCGCGAACGCGCTGTTCACGGCGCGCTCGAGACCTTTCTCGAAGCTGTCAAGTAGTCCCACGGAGCTCCTCTGGAGGGGGGTGCCGGTTGCTACATGCTAATTGCACACGCTGTGCCGGTGATGGACCTCGCTCGCGGACCAGGCGAGTTCGAACCAGGCCGCGACGCATGATATCCTCGGCAAGTTGAGTTTCGCGGGATCTTCGGATGCCGTGGCTCGCGCGAGTGGCGGAATAGGCAGACGCGCTGGCTTCAGGTGCCAGTGCCCGAAAGGGCGTGGGGGTTCAACTCCCCCCTCGCGCACGACAAGACCCGCAGGTCCCTCTAGGGATCTGCGGGTCTTTTCGTGCGCGAGGGGCGGCAGCGGACACCCTTGGGGGTGGGCCCACGCCGCAGAGGCTCCGCGCGACGCACCAGCGGCGCGTGGAGGGGCGGTGGGGACAACTCCCCCCTCGCGCACAGCGCATCGAAAGCCCCCGGGTATCCCGGGGGCTTTCGGCGTCTCAGCTCGGCGAAGACGGGCGCATTAGGCTCGCACCATGAATGGCCGGGACTCCGCCCAGGATGACAAGCCGCTCGACCTGCCCGGGGTCGACGATCTGGGTGAGAGCGTGTATCTCGCCGTTCTCATGGCAGGACGCATCCGTGCCCGAGAGGTTGCGGCGAAGCTCGGCCTGGAGGAGCCGACGACGATCGCGCGCTTGGAGGAGCTGCGCTCCGCCGGCCTCGTCACGCGGCTGGAATCGGCGGACCCCGAGTACTCGGCCGTCGACCCGCGCTTCGCGGTCCGTGCGCTGGCGGAGCAGCTGAGCGAGCAGACGCAGCGGCTGCGCGAGGCCATTCCCGCGCTGGCGGACCACTTCGATGCGGCCGCCACCTCTTCCGCGGATGTGCCGCAGAGCATATTCGTCACCGATCCGGATGCCGTCGCCGGCTGGTACGCCCGCCTCCAGCACCAGGCCGAGCGCGAGTTCCTCGCCTTCGACCGCCCACCGTACGTCGCCGCCTCCTTCGACCCGTTCGAATCGGCGGTCCTGGCCCGGGGCGTCCAGTGGCGTGCCATCTACACGGTGTCGAGCTTCGACCAGGGCGCGACCTGGGACGAGGTGGGAGCGCTCGCCGAACAGGGCGAGCAGTCGCGCATCACGGACGACCTGCCCATCAAGCTGGTCGTCGTCGACCGAGCGGTCGCCCTCGTCTCGTTGAGCCTCGAGCCGGGCGAGGTGGTCGCGCTCGTGACCCATGCGCTGCCCCTGGTCGCCGCGCTGTGCACCCTCTTCGAGTACGAGTGGGCGAGAGCCGTTCCGCTCACTGCGGCCGCGCCTCTGCGCGGTCTGCCCGAGACGACCCGGCGGTATCCCTCGCCGCAGACCGACGGCCCCTCGTCCGAGGATCTCTCCATCCTGACGCTCATGGCCGTGGGGATGAAGGACGACGCCATCGCGCGCCGACTGGGTATCTCGGCGCGCACGCTGCGGCGGCGCAGCCAGGAGCTCATGGCCGGCCTCGGCGCGAGCAATCGTTTCCAGGCCGGTGTGGAGGCGTCCCGGCGCGGCTGGATCTGACCGCGGATGTAACGTCGGCGTTTCAACAGCTGGCCGGTTGAGGTCGGTGACCGTATCCGGCCAGAACTGACGGCAGGTGACCTCGCAGAATGAGGACCAGCTCGATCCACCCCGGGGTCGCGCCGCACCTGTTGAGGACCACCGTGACCTACTCCACTCGCGCGCCTCTGCGTACGACCGCCCTGTGCGCGGTCGTCGCGCTGCTGTCCACGCTCGCGCTCGCCATGACCCCGACGATGAGTGCTGCGGCTGCGACACCGCTGACGACGGCGGCGCAGCCCGATCCCTCCGCCTACGACGACGGTCGCTACATCGTCACGCTCCGCGGTGCGTCGGTCGCGACGTACCGAGGCGGTATCGCCTCGTACCGCGGGACCCAGTCCGGCGAAGGTGACGAGCTGGATGTGCGCTCGAAGGCGGTCGTGGCCTACTCCGATCGTCTGACGACGGAGCAGGAGGCTGTCGCTGCGGATTCGGGCGCGGACATCGTCAGTTCCTACACGCTCGCCACGAACGGATTCACCAGCGCGCTGACCGCTCAGCAGGCCGCCGACCTCTCTGTCGATCCGCGCGTCGCCGCGGTGGTCAAGGACGAGCTCCTCCATCTGCAGACGGCAGCTCCCTCCACCGACTTCATCGGACTCAGCGGCGAGGACGGCGTGTGGGCGACTCTCGGCGGGATCGACGCGGCAGGCGAGGGTGTGGTGGTCGGCATCATCGACTCCGGTGTCGCGCCGGAGAATCCCTCCTTCGCCGGCGACGCGCTCGCCGGCGACCCCGGCGCAGGCCCATACAGGGACGGCGATTCCATCGTGTTCGAGAAGGGCGATGGCAACCAGTTCCGCGGCACGTGTCAGACGGGCGACGCGTTCGACAGCGATGACTGCACGACCAAGCTGGTCGGAGCACGTTACTTCGTGGACAACTACGGTGCCGACTACATCGGGTCGGACCGTGGCGAGGTCGTGTCGCCCCGCGATGGCAACGGACACGGGTCGCACACCGCCAGCACCGCCGCAGGCAACGCCGGGGTCGACGCGCATGTCGCCGGCAGGGACCTCGGCTCGATCTCGGGCGTCGCGCCGGCGGCGAAGGTCGCTGTGTACAAGGCATGCTGGACCGGCCCGACCGCCTTCGACGACGGCTGCATGACGGGCGACCTCCTCGCCGCCATCGATGCCGCGGTCGCCGACGGGGTGGACGTCATCAACTACTCCATCGGCGGCGGCGGCGCCGTCAGCACCGTCGCGCTGACCGATCAGGCGTTCCTGGGTGCCGCCGCGGCAGGCATCTTCGTCGTCGCCTCGGCCGGCAACGACGGCCCGACCGAGTCGACCGTCGACAATGCCGCACCGTGGATCACGACGGTGGCCGCGAGCACAATTCCGAGCTACGAGGCGACTGTCCGCACCGGCGACGGCAACGCCTACGCGGGTGGCACCATCGCCGACACCGCCGGGGTGAGCGGCCCCTTCGTGACAGCCGAAAGTGTCGCTGCCACGGGAGCGGCGGATCCGCAGCTCTGCGGCCCCGAGACGCTCGATCCGGCCAAGGCCGCGGGGGCGATCGTCCTGTGCGAGCGCGGCATCGTGGACCGCACTGCCAAGTCGGCGGAGGTCGCCCGCGCCGGCGGAATGGCGATGGTGCTGGTCAACCCGACCGCGAACTCGATCGACCTCGACGTCCATGCCGTCCCGACCATTCACGTCGACGTCGACGCGTTCGAAGCGCTGAAGGCCTATGCGGCGACACCCGGCGGCACGGCCGCGTTCGAGGACGGCAACACGAGCGGCAGTCCCTCGCCCGTGGCCCCCCAGCTCGCCGGCTTCTCGTCCCGCGGCCCCGTGCTGGCCGACGGCGGCGACATCCTGAAGCCGGACATCACGGCGCCGGGTGTGGCGATCCTCGCGGACGGCCGCAATGCCGAGGGCGAGGAACCGACCTTCGAGCTCCTGTCGGGCACCTCGATGGCGTCGCCCCACGTCGCCGGACTCGCCGCGCTGTACCTGGGCGCCCATCCCCATGCCGCGCCTTCCGAGATCAAGTCCGCGCTCATGACGACGGCATCCCACACGCTCGAACGCGACGGATCCGAGTTCACCGATCCCTTCGGCGACGGCTCGGGCCAGGTCGAGCCCTCGCGCTTCCTCGACCCCGGATTGCTGTTCCTCAACGGGATCGATGACTGGAACGGCTACATCCAGGGAATCGGCGCGGCGGACCTCGGGGTGCCGTCGATCGACCCCTCCGACCTCAACCTCGCATCGGTGGCAGTCGGAAGCCTCGCCGGCGTGCAGACGATCACACGTACCGTGACCGCGACGCGCCCCGGCTCGTACACCGCGGAGGACGTCCCCGTGCCGGGAGTCGACGTGACAGTCAGTCCGACCGTCCTCGAGTTCGCATCGGCCGGCGAGGAGAAGTCGTTCACGATCACCTTCCGTCGTGTGAGCGCGCCGCTCGACGTGTTCACCACGGGCACGCTCCGGTGGGCGGGACAGGGGGGCGACACCGTGGTGATGCCTCTGGCCGTGCGACCCAGCATCATCGCCGTCCCCAGGACGGCCACCGGAGAGGGCCTCGACGGGTCCCTCGAACTTCCGGTCGCGGCAGGCGAGACGATGGATGTGCCACTCGCCGTCTCCGGCCTCGTCGCCGGCCGGACCGCGCGAGGCTCGGGCGCGATCGGGGCCGCTCCGGCTCGTCACGTCATCGAGGTCCCGGAGGGAACCACTTCCGCGCGGTTCGAGCTTGTCGGCGCGGATCCGCAGAGCGATCTCGACCTCGCGCTGTACCAGGTCGACGACTTCGGGGGTCTGCTGTACCTCGATCAGGCGACATCGCCTGGAGCGGACGAGACCATCGTGCGGTCCGACCTGGCGGCGGGTGAATACGTGCTCGATGTGTCCTTCTTCTCGGGTGAGGGCGACCTGGACTACGAGCTGACCACCTATCTGCTGGGCGGCGACCCTGACGCCGGGGCGCTGCACGCCGACCCCGCCGTGCTGACCATGCACATGGGTGAGACATCCCCGGCCACGATCTCCTGGTCGGGTCTGGCACCTGGTTCTCGTTACTTCGGACGCGTCGCCTTCGGTGCGACCGGCGCCACGACCGACCTGTACGTGACGACGCCGGGCGAACCACCGGCGTCATCGGATGAGCCCGCGATCGAGGTCTCTCCGGATTACGTCCGGCCGGGACGCACGTTCACCGTGGCAGCCGTCGGCCTCCCCGCCCGCACGGACTACGAGATCGCGCTCGACGGCACCGTCGCCACCACCGGAATCACCGGGGACGACGGCACGGCGGCGCGACGGCTGACCCTTCCGGATGACGCGGCCGAGGGCGCCCACGAAGTGACGATCACCGCGGGCGATCTCCGGCTCACGGGCGGGCTCATCGCCACACGGCTGCTGGTGCACGACGTGTTCGAGAACGTGGAATACCTCGCTGACGGTGGCGCATCGGTGTCGGCGGAGGTGATGTTCGGAGGTGAGGGCGTCGTGCACACGACGGTGACGAGCGCCGGCGGCACCGAGATGCTGCGCGAGGATCTCGACGTGTACAGCGATCCGATGTTCGAGGTGGACTCGGCGCGCACCACCGCGGTGCGACTGTCGCCCGGCGACTATGTGGTTCGGGCGTGGGCCGAGGGCGAGGAAGGCCCGATGCAGGAGAGGGAGCGGCTGTTCGTCGTGGAGGAGACCGCGCCGAGCGCTCTCACGCTCACCCGCAACCCGGACGATGAGAACGCCGTCGACCTCTTCTACGACAACTCCGTGGGGGCTGTCACGCAGGCGACCATCAGGTCGAAGACGTGCGCCGGCCCGCTCGTATTCGGCTCCCTGTGGATCGACAAGCCGGTCGTGACCGCGACCTTCGACCTGACCGGCATCACCGGTGTCGACGTGATCGTCGACGGCCAGGTCGCGGGCTCGTACGCGAACACCGGCTCCGAGCGGTGCGCGGCGCAGACCGAGGTGTCGCACGACTTCTGGGTCGTGGCCTCGGACCCCTCCCTCGACCGATCGAGCCGAGCCGCCGAGGGGGTCACGCTCACAGTGAACAACCGGTATCCGGCCTACAGCGGTGGCTTCGACCTCTCGGCGGGCTACGGGTCCGATATCTACGGCGACCGCTTCTACACGGAGCAGGTCCCTCACGACCGGGTGACGGAACCGGGGCCGGTCGCGACCAGGACGATCGCCGCGGCGGAGGGCGAGGCGTTCTGGGTGCGCGCCAAGTACGAGGTGCTCACGCCCGACATCCACATCTCGGCGCACCGGGTGGTCTACGCGACCGCGGTCCGGCTCGCCGATCTGCAGCCGGTCGTCGATCCGGGGACCCCTGGCCCCGGCGGTCCCGGCTCCGGTGACCCCGGCTCCGGTGACCCCGGCTCAGGCGATCCAGGCTCCGGTGGCTCCGGCGGCTCCGGCGGCTCCGACGGACAGCCGGCCGGCGGCAGCGGCGCGGACGATTTGGCTGCGACCGGCGGCGGTGTCCCCACCGTGCTCGGCATCGTGGCAGCGCTCGCGCTGGCCGTCGGCGCCGTGCTCGTGCGGTCGCGCCGGCGAGGTCGCGCCTAGGAGCGGGAACGAGCGTCGTGGTGGGGTGGTGTGGCGCGCGCCGCATCACCCCATAGGCGCACCACGGCCGACGAGCGCCTCGACGCCCGGCGAGGATCCGTGTGGCCGGCCGGCCCTCGTCTCAGGCGCCGTCGAGAGTCGGCGGGAGCGTGAAGACGATCTCTTCGATCTCACGGCCGAGCCCGGGGGCGAAGTCGACGTTCCGCGACACCTCGGTGAATCCCACCCTGGTCAGCACAGCGATCGAGCCGGTGTTGTGCGCGGCGGCGCGGGCGAAGAGCGGCCGGATCGGCTCCCGCGAGATCAGCAGCCGCAGCGCCGCTGTCGCCACGCCCCGACCCCATGCGTGGCGGGCGATCCAGTAGGTGACCTCGCGGTCGCCGTCGACGGTGAACGCGGCGATCGTGCCGGCGAACCCGCCGTTCTCGGTGACCACGAACGACTGCACGTCGGGGTCGGCGCGGTGACGGGCCATCCACGCATCGAACGCCGTGCGGTCGTCCGGGTCCTGCGCGGTGAACGCAGCCATCTCGATGGCCTCGCGATCGCGCATCATCTCGAAGATCGCGTCGAGGTCGTCGTCGTCCAGAGCCCGCAGCTCGATGTGGTTCACGAGTCCACGCTAGCGACGGCATCCGTCATCCAGATAGCGCCGACGTGCGCGGCCGGGACCGAGAGTCAGGCGAGGCCGTGGATGCGGCGCAGCAGCGTCTCGGCGCGCTCGCCGTCGCGCGCACGGAATGCCTCGCGGAACTCCTCGTAGGCGGCCGTGCGGCCGAGGGGGCATTCGATGATCGGCTGCCAGCCCACCATGTCGCGCCGGATCGCGATCTCGTACTCGCGGATGAACTGCAGCAGCGCGGCGTTGCCGCTGGCGCGTGTCACGACGCCGAAGAACGCATGACTGGCCGCTGCCAGTGCCGTGGCGTCGTCCGAGCGCGACGCGGCGATGACGTCCTCCAGCTGCGCCAGAGCGAGCTCGATCGCCTCGGCATCGGCCCGGGCCGCGACCATCCGCACCGCGATGCCCATGTTGTAGCCGACGAGCTCGATGGTGTCGCTCTGCCGGCGCGGCTGCGAGACGCGCGTGTAGCGGTGCGGTGAGACCTCCACCAGCCCCACGCGCTCGAGTCGCTGCAGTGCTTCGCGCACGGGCGTGCGCGAGACCCCGAGCCGTTCGGCCAGCTCGTGGTCGCGCAGCCGCTCCCCCGGCGCGAGGCGGCCGTCGAGGATCGCCTCGCCCAGGCGCACGTACACCTCGTCTCCGAGGGCGGCGCGGCTCGGCTCGAGCGGGACGAAGGGGGCAGTCATGGGTGGCACCAGTGTACGCCGGAGGATTCACGCGCATAGACCCCCGGTGAAACCGTGAATTCGGGGCGTCCGAAGGCCTCCGTGGGCGCGCCGGGTCGCGACATCCGGCTCTCGCCCTTGCGCTGATATATCGGTACGATGAATGCGTTCACGCTTCGGCGTGGCCTATCCGGGGGGATCCGTCGACGCCCGGGCTTCGAGCTCTGCTCAGCCCGGGCGGACGATGGGCTCGGATCGCTCATCGGCTGCATGCAACATTTGTGTCACCATCCGAATTGGGTCTCGCCGCGCGCGTGCGTCTTCACTACGTTGGACTCAACCGCCGCAATCGCGGGGGGATCAACGAAGAACGGCAAGTAATGAGCACGCAGGGCACCGTCAAGTGGTTCAACTCGGAGAAGGGCTTCGGCTTCATCGCTCCCGATGAAGGCGGCGCAGACGTCTTCGCGCACTACAGCGCGATCGAGTCGAGCGGCTACCGCTCACTCGAAGAGAATCAGCGCGTCGAGTTCGAGATCGCGCAGGGACCCAAGGGTCTCCAGGCCGAGAACATCCGCCCGATCTGATCGGCGGATCGATCGCTCCACGCGATCGAAGCCGCGGTGTCCTGCTCTCCGGAGCGGATGCCGCGGCTTCGTCATGCCCGGTCGCGCGACGCACGCGCACCCGGGCTCGGCCTAGTCGCGGTCGCCGCGGACCAGTTCCATGCCCGCCCCGGCGAACTGGCGCAGCGTCGCGTCCGGCAGGAACGCCCGTGTCAGCGCTCCGCCGATCCGCGTGAGGTCGCTCTCGTCGCGGAAGAGCAGGTACATCGTCTCGTAGCGGGGGTGGAACTTCTGCTTGAACCGGTGCAGCGACTGGAACCCGTAGACCGGCTCCAGCGCATCGGCGAGCCGTTCGCTCAGCGCGGCGATCATCCCCGCATCGGCGGGATAGTCGTGGGCGAGCGGCGCGCCCGACAGCGACATGACCTCGGCGCCCTCCTCGGAGAACTGCCTCGCCGAAGAGCCGATCAGGTACTCCATCACCGGGCCGAATCCGCCCTCGCGCCGGCGCATGAGGTCGAGCGTCCAACCGCGCACCCGCTCCTCTGCGCCGTACACCGGCAACCACGACAGGAACCCGTCGACGTCGCCGTTGGGCGCGATGGCCAGGGCGAGGCGCACCTCCGGATCCTCGGCCTCGACGAGGGTCCCGAGCGTGAAGCCCATCTCGGGCAGCCCCTTGTCGCCGACCCACATCTCCGAGATCGCACGCAGCTGCTGCTGCACACCCCAGGACTCGTCCTTGAGGCGGGTCAGGCGGAACGTCATGTCTTCACGCCCGGCGCGGTTGAGCGACGAGCGCACCGAGTTCCAGCGCTTGCCGGTGAACTCGAGCCCTGGAAGATCGACGATCGTGTCGTCGGCGACGACGAGACTGCGCCATGACGACGGCACCGCCGCCCGGGTGGCCGCGTCGGCGCTGAAGAAGCAGGGGACGAGTCCGGCACGCTCGGCATCGTGGATGAACTCCTGAACGGATGCCGCGCGCGACGCGGCGGGACCGAGCGGGTCGGCGAGGGCCAGGGCCACGCCGGCGCGCCGCTGGTAGGCGACGATGCCCCCGGCGGTGCGGGCGTAGCTGTTGCCCTCCCAGGTGCTCATCCACGAGAGCGTGCCGCCGCCGTCGGTGCGCAGCATCCGTTTCACGTCATCGACCGTCGGTGCCGGCTGGCGGCCGATCACCGATCTGCGGCGCGCGCGGAACGCGCGGCGCACCAGGATCAGGTACACGAGCATCAGCAGCCACATCGCGCCGCTCGCCAGCGCGAGCTCGGTCTCGCCGTCGATGGTCGCCTCGACACGGGCCTCGCTGGCCAGCACGACGGCCGCCACGATGAGCAGCGCGAAGAGCACGTTGAGGACGGCGAGGATCACCGCCACGACCCACGTCCAGCGCCGGCCCCGGCGCAGGCCGTTGGCCACGATCAGGATCACCACGGTGTCGATGGCGAAGTCGACGAATCCGCCCGACGCGGGCTCGGTCGGGCCGAACGGGCCGTCGGTCGGGACGAGGATCGTCACGACCTGGATCGCGCCCAGGACGAGCACCGCGATGAAGGCGATGAGACGCTGCTCGCGGATCGTGGTGCGCTGGATGCGCAGCGACCGGTCGACGAACAGCACGAGCAGCACGGCGAGCAGGTGCTCCAGGTCGGCGAGGGTGCCCCAGAAGAGCATCGCGACGAACACGAACCCCAGCAGCACCAGCCACGCACGCACGCGCCAGGGGCTGCGGAACAGCCCGACCGCCGCGGCGATGCACGCCATCGTGCCGCCCGAGGCTCCGACGTCGAGCGCCGCCGCCTGCGCCTCGGCCCACGGCCACGGCAGCTGCGAGAACGCCCACAGCAGCAGTGCCGTCGCGAAGATCGCGAACAGCTGGCCGACCCAGTAGTAGGCGAGGGCGATCCGCGTGCCCCGCCGCACCTCGAGGAAGGCCATGCCGACGAAACCCGTGATCGTGAAGAGGTACACCCACGGCTGGTTGACGAAGAAGGTGCCGGTCACCGGAGTCCACCAGCGGCCCGCTTCGAAGGCCGGCAATCCGTAGGCGACCACGTCGTAGAGCCCGGTGTCCTCGAACGGCCGCCACAGCCCCTGCCACACCACGCCGGCGATGAGGATCAGCGCGATCATCGTCAGCGTCCCGGGCATGCGCCGGAGGACCGCGAGCACGCGGTTGGATCTGTGAGTCGCCCCGTCGCTCATGCGTTCACGATAGCGGCGAGTCTTCTGGGGCCCGCTGCGGCAGGCGGCTCGAGGCGTTTCGTCTCGGTCGCTGGCGCTCCCTCGCTCGACGACCGGAACTTTCCGCCGGAGCCTGTGCCCGGTCGTTGAGCGAGCGAGGAACGAGGGAGACGAAACGCCCGTCCCGGCGCGGACGAGCGTAGGAGACGTTTCGTCTCGGTCGCTGGCGCTCCCTCGCTCGACGACCGGAACCTTCCGCCGGAGCCTGTGCCCGGTCGTTGAGCGAGCGAGGAACGAGGGAGACGAAACGCCCGCCCCGGCGCGGACGAGGGTACGAGGCGTTTCGTCTCGGTCGCTGGCGCTCCCTCGCTCGACGACCGGAACTTTCCGCCGGAGCCTGTGCCCGGTCGTTGAGCGAGCGAGGAACGAGGGAGACGAAACGCCCGCCCCGGCGCGGACGAGGGTGGGAGGCGTTTCGTCTCGGTCGCTGGCGCTCCCTCGCTCGACGACCGGAACTTTCCGCCGGAGCCTGTGCCCGGTCGTTGAGCGAGCGAGGAACGAGGGAGACGAAACGCCCGCCCCGGCGCGGACGAG